>CAIMZS010000609.1 GCA_903846015.1 uncultured Anaerolineae bacterium
GGTCTTTCCCCCAGCGAAACTCGAAACCCAGGAAGTTGAAAGACGTGCTACCCAATAGCCCGTTTGGGCTGAAAGGGATGATGTGCGTTTTCTCAGCGGAGAGTTCCAGATTGAATTTCTTCAACCGATCACCCAACACCTCGTAGAAACGCTGCGCACCTTCTTCCTTCTCAAAGGCACAGACGAAATCGTCTGCATACCTGATGAGACAGGCTTCGCCGCTACAGTGCGGGACAACCACTTTCTGAAACCACAAATCCAGCGCGAAATGCAGGTAGATATTGGCGAGGATGGGTGAAACTATTCCGCCTTGTGGTGTACCCGTGACCGGATGCAGCACTTTTCCATCTGTTTCCAGCACTCCAGCTTTCAGCCACTTTTCGATCAGCCACAGAAACGATTTGTCATCCAATCTTTCAGCCAACATTTTAAGCAGCCACGTATGGTCGATGTTATCGAAGTAACCGGAAATGTCAGCTTCGACCAGGTAGTTGTACTTCCCAAACTGTAACTTGACGGTGAGTTTGTCCACAGCATCGAGTATTCCAACGCCGGGGCAATACCCGTAGCTACGGTGTAGAAAATCTTGCTCAAAGATGGCTTCAAGGATGCGTTTGACCGCGATTTGTATTAGCTTGTCTTGGGTGGCCGGTATTCCCAATGGGCGCAACTTGCCGTTCCCTTTTGGAATGTAGCGCCGCAGGACGTTCTTGGCCCGATAGCGTTTCCGTTTCAGTTCTTCCACCAACTGGTGAATGTTGCCGTCCAAGTTCTGCTCATATTCTCCGGCACTGACCCGATCTACGCCGCTTGCGGCGCTCTTGCGGATGTAATGCCAGCTATCCTTGAGCATTTCCTCGTTCAGCAACCTGAACAGCGGAAGCCGCAGTTATCGGAAGGTTCGGTGATTGAGATGCTGACACCTGCACCCACCGCAGGTGTGGTGTGACCACAGCCGGTATGCTCAGGAGGTACGCTGCGCGTGACGCGAAAGCGCCATGTCCGGTTCTGTACCGGCGGTGGGGTGGGCAACCGCTTCGCGCCAACGACGAAACTGGGCAACCGCCCAAGAACGCCAGAGCCAACTGCTATAAAAAGATACCATCGCAAACTTACTACTCACATTCGACTTAATCTTTGACGGCTAAAATATCTCAAACATCAATCTTGCTCCAAGTATCAATTGCGCCACCTATTATTATGGGGTCTTGACATTCGGATGCGCCTTCTTCGCTAAACCATCAATAACATGCTACAATATTTTTTTGGTTACCAAAAGTAGGAAAAGTCGAGCCAAAAAAACAAGCAGCTTCGAATCCTGAATGACCAGCCAAACCACCAGTGAGGGGACAGATTATGTTGGGCGATTTAAAAAGGAAAACTATGAATAAAAATCTCAGCCTGTTCTTGCTGCTTGCGATCCTTATTTCAGCCTGTGCTTCATCAAATTCCGCGCCAACCGCTGCAAACACGCCAACCCCAGGTGTTACATTGTCTGCCCCCACCCCAACTGCCACCGCGCTGCCCCCTTCAGCCACTTCCACCCCTACTACCACCCCAACTCCAACCCTTTCATTGCCGGTTGGTTTTCAGACCGCTGTGCCATCTTCAAATAAAAAAATCAATAGCGCGAGTGTCAAAGACTTGCAGGAAATTGCCCGCTATTATGGCAAAATAAAATATAACGCCAGAGTGACCAGGGACAAAAAAATCCTGCTTATCCTGGACCCGGAAGGCATCACAAAATATGACTATGCATCGATGCAAAGACTGGCGCAAGTCACATTGGCAAACCAGGTTTCTGATTTTCAAATGAGCAGCGATGGCGGAATGATGATCATCGATAACAAATGGCTGCTGGATTTAAAAAACGATCAGGAACCGGTGATAAGCGTTTTAACCGAAAAAATCCATTTGCTAAATTTCTACTCGCAAATTTTTTCCCTTGCCCCGGACGGAACCAAGATCGCGGTGGAACAGGTGAAATGCAAGGATCTCTGCGAGCACATCCTGCGCATGGTCAGCACGCAGGATTTCTCAGATGTTTATACATCCGGCGCGCCCACCTACCAGGATCAACCCACCTTTTCCGGGGATGGAAAGTATTTCGCGGTCGCAGATTTGATCATCGAAGCGCACGCCGATGGGAGCACCAATCCAGCCGGGGCTTCCGTCAGCATTTCTACAGGCAAGGATCTGGCGAAAGTTTCAAGCCTGAATATAAATTTTCCGTTCTATGTGTTCGGCATGGCTTTCTCAGAAGACAACGCCCTGCTGGCCATCGCGCAAACAAATACGATTGATATTTTTGATGTTCAAAGCGGCGCGATCAAAGTGACCATCGCTGATCTGTGCAAAGCCGGCAGCCGCAAGGTTATGTTTGCGCCCAGCGCCAAATTTAGAATTTTGGAAAGCAGTGACTGTGGTTCCAGCGAATGGGCTATTACCGACAGCACAGCCAGGGTTTCCCCTGGCAAAGCGCCCGATTTGTCCCGGATTGATTTTGATGAAAAAGGAAACTTCAAGCACATTCCCTATCCCCAACACGGAAACCCCGATCTTTGGGCACATTATCAGGAAAATTACTTTACCTTTTTGAATGATGACATGCTTGGTTTTAAATATTCCAATCCCGAAACATCGGACCGGCATCCTTGTGATCTATCACTGAACAGCGGCGCGCTTGATTGTCAAACAAATCTTCTCGAATACAATAACGAGCGCTACCTGGTTAAAGATACCATTCTGGCTAAGGATGGGAAATATTATCGTTATGTGGCTGGCAAAACCCAGGTCGACATTTATTCTTTCGATGATCCTGCCCAGGTATATATTCGATCCCTTTTCGGGATTACCTGTTTGAGATTTTGGCCCTGGATCCCAAAAATGGTCTCATTTTTTACAACGCATGGACAGATGCAAATAATTCCAAATCCGTTATCCAGGATATGAAAACCGGTCGTATTATTGAAAAGTGGTCTGGCCCTACCTGGCTTAATTCTGTCGTGGTTTCAAAAAACAACAAATTTGCTGGAATCTGTCGGAAAATTGGCAATAACAACAACGAGAATGTGGACAAACTGATCATATTTGATCTATCAAAAAAGAGAACTGCCTTTAGCACAAACTTCACATGCAGCGGCGCTGCCCTGGCCATTTCAGACGATGGCAGTAAACTCGCTGTTGAATATTTCTTTGATAATCAGTATTACACAAAAATCACGCTGTTCAATACAGCGGACCCTTTTGGAAAACAATCCATTAATTTTGAGACATGGTTCTATCCGCACGCAGTCGCCTTCTCTCCCGATGGCTCGGTGCTGGCCGCCGGGTGTTCAATGAACGAAATATGTTTTCTGGACAGCTCTGACGGCAGGGAAATATACCGCATGAAAGCTCATTCCGGCATATCGGCCCTGGCCTTTTCGCAGGATGGCACGCTCCTGGCGGCTTCATCCAACTGGGGCCTGATCAGCCTGTGGGCCGTGCCACCTTTTACCAACGGCGCCAGGCAAAACCAGGTCTCTCCGATTTCAGCCTACACCCCGGGCTTTGCTTGGGACTTCAATGAAGATGGAAACTTCGAGGGCTGGGGCGAGCAGGATTGGCAGGCAGTTGGCTTGAAGGATCTGCTTGTTAAAAACGGCGTCTTTTCTGCCACTTCGCTAAGACCAAACCCGGAAATGTATTCCAATGAAGCCCTGGGGCTGGACGCCTCCAAATTTTCCAGGATTGAAATTAATATGCGCGTCTCCGTGGGAAGTTATGCAGTGATCTATTTCAATCACGCTTCTGGCGATTGGGATGAAGCCAAAGGAAAACATTTTAGTATTACTTTGGATAACGAATTTCACTCGTATATAATTGACATGGGTGACGTCGCCAGTTGGACAGGTATCATCAACCAAATTCGCTTGGATCTGGCAGACGCCACCGGAGCAAAGATTGAAATAGACTACATCCACATGCTGCCCTGATTGCTCCTGCGAAAGCCACCCTGATGGAAACCATCCTGCCCGTTCTCACAGGTAAAGGAAAAGCGAAACAGGGACATCGGAAATTAAACCCGAAGCCCTGGATCAAACAAGTGGACACGGCGGACAGAGCTGGTTTAGCTTATGGGGCGCGACAAGTGTTGGGCTGAATGTCGCGCGATTTGCTAAGCAAATCGAAAAGCATGGGCTGTCCACATTTCGGGCACAGGATTTTAGGGTAAGTTTCTGCGGCGGCAGTCTCCTGAATTGTTTCGTCGGCTTGTTCTGGGTCAGCAGTTTTGCCAAGTCGTTGTTGCAATGACACTAGCCGGGAACGAACCGAGGCTCCAAAGAAACCGTAGTAACGGACTTTCACGAAGCCATGTGGAAGAATATGCTGAAGAAAACGGTGCATAAAACTTTCCACCGAGAGTGTGCACAGCTTGAGTTGTCCAGTATCTGAAGCGCGATACTGGAATGTCACTTGCGATGTTTCCAGACTGCCGTTATTAACGAACTTGACCAGACGGCGATTGCTGATGGCAACTCGATGAATATACGGAGCCAGGTATTTGAGAGCTGCCTGCCCATCCCCAACTGGTTTGCAATGCACAACCCAAGCTTTGCTCCAGACTTTTTGTGGAACCTGGTTGTAAAGACCTGTTTTTTGCAAAGCGGATCGGAATGCAGCGCGGAACAATTTTGAAAGAGCGGGCGCTGGTAAAAAGAAGTGGTTTTGTGCGGGCAGCCAGGTTTGGCCATCGGCACTCAAGCCGCCGCCAGGGACCAGGTAATGTACATGAGGATGGTAAATCAAGTTACGCGTCCAGGTGTGCAAGACACCTACCAAACCAA
>CAIMZS010000610.1 GCA_903846015.1 uncultured Anaerolineae bacterium
AATAATATCCCAACTGCTGTGGATTTAGATTATTTTCGGGGCAGCGCCGATGACTTGTATGCGTATGCCAGGGTAAAAAAGTCTGACCCCATTCCTGTGCCCCATCCCATAGACCCCGTTCCACCGGTTGTTCCTCCGGTTGTTCCTCCGGCTGTTCCACCAACTGTTCCGGTTACTTATACGGTAAAAGCAGGCGACAACCTTACCAGTATTGCCACCCGGTTCCATACCACATTAGATGCAATTGTTCATCTGAACAATATCACCAATCCGAACATGATTTATGTGGGCCAGGTGCTGGTTATCCCATCTTAATTCTTGTTTTCATCCCCCCACAGGATGTTTCTTGCGAGCAGCCTGTGGGGGTTCCCTTGTAGATCGACCGTTATTCCGTGTGGTAGCGGGGACCTTGTCCGTGCAGAACCGGGTACCATACTGGAACCAGGATTTTTATTCGTGACGATAGCACAGCCCAGTCGGTTAGAAATTTATATAAGATTATCCTGACGCGTTGACAGGCGCTATGAAAAGCTGTTAATATAAAGAGCTTTTATGTTACTATCCCGTACTGTGACCGGGGCCTTGCTGGAATGAGAATACCTTTGGAGGAAGAGAATATGATAATAAAGAAAAACCTGCTCTGGCTGCTCAGCGTGAGCGCTGTGATCAGCATGTTGCTGGCATCTTGTGGATCTGCTCCGGCATCCGCCACCGGCGGGACTCTGCGCTGGAGCCTCGAAGGCGTCAATGAACTTCCTGCGCTCGACCCGCCACTTGCGGGAGCATCTCAATCAGTGGGTGTCATCAGCCTTGTTTTTGAAGGTCTGGTGCGTCTTGACAGTAACCTGAATGTTTTACCAGCTGGCGCCGAATCTTGGGACGTTAAGGATGGTGGCAAGACTTTTATCTTCCACATTCGCAAGGGTTTGAAATTCGCCAACGGTGACCCTGTCACTGCCGATGATTTCGCCTATTCGCTTAACCGCGCATTTAGTCCTGATTTTGCCAACGGTAATGCCGGTTACTATCTTTCCAACATTGTTGGTTCCACTGATGTGACTCAGGGCAAAGCCAAGACAATCACGGGCGTCAAGGTCATTGATCCGCAAACGCTCGAAATTGATTTGCAGATACCCTCGGTTTATTTTCTGTACCAACTGACTTTCCCGGCATCCTTTGTAGTTTCAAAGAAGGCTGTCGAAGCCAATCCAACCACGTGGACCGATACCGCCTTTGGTACCGGCGCCTTCATGGTCAAGGAATGGAAGCATAACCAATCTGTTACGCTGGTGCCCAACCCCAATTATTGGCTGGGTAAGCCGCAGTTGCAAGAAATTGATATGCCCTTCATCCTGGATCCGGCTACAGCGCTCAAGCTATACCAGACCGGCGAACTGGATATCATGGGAACATATAACTTTCCCACCGACCAAATCTCGGCCGTTTCCAAAAGTCCCGAGTTTAAGCAGTTCAACCAGTTTTTTGTAGCATACATCGGTTTTAACAATGCCAAGGCGCCATTCAACGATGTTCGCGTGCGCCAGGCTTTCGCCAAGGCTGTTGACAAGGCCACCTTGATCAATAAGGTGTTGGAAAGTGCGGTGGTACAGGCTGATACCATTATCCCACCCGGCATGCCTGGTTTTAACCAGGCTTCCACCCAGATCCAGGCCTTGAACGTAGCCGATGCCAAAAAGCTGCTGGCGGATGCCGGCTTCGCGGATGGCAAAGGCTTCCCCAAGATCGCTTTCACGATCAATAACCAGGACCCCAACTTTGCCAAGATCGCGGCTGCACTGCAGCAAATGTGGAAAGAAAATCTGGGCGTGGATGTGGATATCAACACCGAAGAATTGGCGAAGTTCAACGATGACCTGACCGCTACCGCTAACAATCCGACTGATCCGGCAGCTCTGAATTTCTATATCAGTGTGTGGGGTGCCGATTATCCTGATCCACAGAACTTTGTCTCACAACAGTTGCGCACCGACGTGGGCAACAATAACGGCCATTACTCCAACGTTGAATTTGACAAGCTGGTTGACCAGGCTGATGTCGAAACAGACCAGGCCAAACGCCTCTCCCTCTACCAACAGGCCGAACAGATCGCGCTGACCGAAGTCGGCTGGCTGCCGTTGTATTATGGCAAAGCCAACCTGCTCATGCGCGCCACTGTCAGTGGTTTGGTAGTGACGCCCCAGGGTATTTTCCCCAAGGATGATTGGACAAAGGTCATGGTCGGCAAGTAAGGTTATAATACATCAGTCCTGACCGGCCCTGCTAGAACGGGTACTATCGCGCCTCGTGCGGGAACCGGGACTACCTCGTAAAAACGGGCGGAGCACAGGCGTTCCAACGACCGTGCTCCGCTCATTCTTTCCCGTGCAGTTACTATGGTACCCGGTTCTGCACGGGCACAGGTTCTTTATGTTTCTCTTTTGGTGGAACGCGGATCAAATCTGATTAGGCCGATTTTCGCGGTTTTTAGATGGAGTAATTTTGGATACTGGTTAGGAAGGTTTGCTCGCAGAAAATACGCTGTTATGTTGCGGTCCCAGTCTCTGCCCCGTGCCTGAACCGGGACCGCGCTCGTAGCAATAGTCCCGGCTTCCGCGCGGGATACCATCCTAGGGAGTCGTCTCCGGCCTTTGTGGGGCGCAGGGCGGAATCAAAAAAATCTAAAATTTCGGCAGAAAATCAAATAAATTTGCGTAAATCTGTGATGGTACCCGGTTCTGCACGGGCA
>CAIMZS010000611.1 GCA_903846015.1 uncultured Anaerolineae bacterium
CGCCTGCTCATAACATGAGGCAGGGCTTCAGCCCGTCGGAAGCCGTATCAGCCAGCAAAATGCTAATCTGGCGGTGATTCTGTCCAACCTATTGCTGATGAATACAAATTTATGAAAAAAAGGTAAAGAAAGGCATACCTACTTCCCAAGTTAATCTCATCTCTAATGCTTGCTCAAGTGTCATTTCTTGATTTATAACAGTTTCTTGGGCTTTTGGTGATAAGCCTACCAATACTTTTTCTACTACATCTTGCTGTTGTCTTTCGCACAATTCTATATACTTTACTTTCCGCTAAGTCGTCTGAATAAAAAAGCGGTAATGGGCTCAAAACGTGATAATCTTGTCTTTGACCAAAACAGATTTCACAGGAACCCATTACCATGTCAAATCATATCATAAGCGTCTTATGCATTTTGATTCAGGATCTTCCAATTGGCACCAATCTCGCACTTTTACATTTTTTATGGATGATGATCAGTGGTGCGCTCTTACCAAGCCGTGGAGCAATCTTTCCTGCGTTAAAGTCGATCGGATTAAATGATGCAGCCATACGCAGAGCCTGGGTTGCC
Organism: uncultured Anaerolineae bacterium; assembly: GCA_903846015.1. GTDB lineage: Bacteria > Chloroflexota > Anaerolineae > Anaerolineales > Villigracilaceae > UBA5195. Next base: position 571 of record CAIMZS010000611.1, read on the forward strand.
TTTGGGAAAGGGATGTGGCAAATGCCTGCGATGTTGGTTTTATGGCGTGAGTATGTCAAGGCGCAACCTGGTTGGCAGGAGCATCGTTACGAAGGTTATTTGCCCGTAACAATCGATGTGACGGCCTTTTGGCGTCCTACGTTGAAGCAATGTCCTGGCAAACATTATCACCCAGCTGCTGGACGCGCTCTACCTGCGGTCATCTTTGGAATTACAGGCGACGTTGGTGAAATCAACGGGCAACGACTGGCCCTGCCTCGCGCCTTCGAACGAGTGCATCCCAAAGACCATAGCGAGAAGCGTTTGTGGAAAGAGATGCTCAAAAACATGAAAAAGGATCTCAAGGATGATGAAATAGCGGTAATTGACGCTGGGATGCATATCAGCGATCTACTAGAAGCCGGTATTGATCGATATGTCCTTCGCCTGGCAGTCAACTTTACTGCACGACGAAATTATCTACCAGCATACAACAACTTGGGACGCAAGCCAACATACGGTTTATCGGTACGCCCATTGTCGCGCAAACATAAGGGCAAGACCATCGAAGCTACGGTAGCGGACGAAACGTATACCTTTTTCGAGAATGGGCGTGAGATCCGTGTAGAAATTTGGCGCAAACTAATTTTAAATAAAGTCGCACCCAACGAGGGCAACAAGACCTTTGATGTGTATGCCATTTATGATCCGGATTTTGATCAGCCCTGGCTATTGGCCACTCCGGTAACACTCAAACCAGAGAGTGTACGCGCTATCTACAAAGATCGTTGGCCGGTGGAACAGATACCGTTGAGTGCCAAGCAGATGGTTGGAGCACATCGTCAGTTCGTCCATAACAAAGAAAGTGTTCAGCGATTGCCTGAGTTGGCGCTCCTGGTGGGCTCAATTTTGAGCTTTCTGGCGGCATCATTCCCGGCTATGCCGACGGGATTTTGGGATCGTGAGCCCAAAAGAACCCCTGGTCGGTTGCGGCGGCAGCTGGCAGGTAAGGCATTTCCGAAAGATGCCCAAATTTCAGGGCAACTTCGAGAAAAGAAGTCGGTAACAGGCCATTTGCCCAAAGGAAACCTGGCGCGAAGCCAAAAAACGGCTCAACCTGCGGCAACATAAGCTTTTTGGCACAAAAGATGATTCATTTTGTAAGGTTCAAACCCGTCCGTAACACATTTTTCCGGATTGGTCTATCACCTGTTACCGGAAAGTAAAGATATAGTGGTCGAGAGAATTCATAGAGACCAAATCCACAAGATAACTACCCCGAGCGTAATTGGGCGATTTATATTCAAACTTTACTGTTGTCTGTCCATTCGCGGAAATGAAATTGACTTTCGTCAATTATCCGCAAGCTGAGAATAGATGGTAGGCGACAGCCCTAGCAATTCCAGAATGCGGATTTGCAGAATGCTCAACCGAGTTATATGCCGAACAGGTTCCTGGTTAGGCAAGTGTACGGTAGAGAGGTAAATGCCTCTGAAAGTTTTTAGTAACCGCTCTGTGGTTGGGTTGTCAATCCCTTTTTTGGGGTTATTTTCAATCAAGCCGGTTAATTTTTCCTGGTTTTGCTTGAGTTTTCGACGCACTACAAACTCGATCAGGGTTAGCATTCGTACGGCAATGCTCAATAAGTTGGTCAGACCCGCGACTTGGTCGTCATTTTTGAGAAATAAAGGATCAAGAGAAAGCGGTGCGCCTTTGAGACGATGAAAACCATGTTCAATAATCCATTCATCTCGATAGGTCAGCACGGCTTGTTCCAGGCTAAGTTGTTCAGAAGGGGCATTGCTGACATAAACGCGCCAACCGAGTGTTTTCTTATGCGCGTCAATAGCGGCTTCCTGGCGAATGACGCCTGTTATTTGGTAACGAACTGTGACAATGGTGTGCTTAGCTCGGTCAGGGCCGCTACGCCCGCGCCCTATGTGCTTGGTTGTAGACGTTTCTTGCCGTTCAAAGGTGTAACTGAGCAGCCCTTCAACATCGTGATTTTTTAGAATTGCTTCGGCTGCGCTCACCAACACATTTTCTTCTTGAATTCGGCGTTTGCCTCGTCCGCGAGGTGGTGTAAGCGCCATTAGTTCAGCCGTGGCTGTTTCAAGATGTTTTTTCAGGTTTTCCACTGCGCTCGCTCGGTATCTTTCCGAACGCACCACAAAGACGTGTTCAGTCCATTCGATTTTTTCCGCTTTTTGTGTACCATCTGCCTGCGGTTTTCCTGGAATTTCAGTCTGGACTGTGCGCTCAAAGACATATCCTTCGGCCAGTAGCCTACGTTCACCGTTTTGGGCATCGAGATACACCGGCTGCAAGGGTTGTTCACCATTGTTGGCAGCTTCTACCCAACGGATGAAATCAGTCCCGACTTTTCCAGTCTTGGCTAGCGGGCAAAGATAATATTGCTTGGCATGATGAATGTGCGCTCGGATTGCCAATGCACTCATTTTGCTGTCGCCAACGAAGAGCAGGCCGATCCCGTCAATGATTTTCAGCACCTGATCTACCGCTGGTATGTAGAGTACATCGTCCGCAGTATTGCCTGGCACTACCTGGCTTACCAAAGGTAAACCCAATGGGTCAAGCGAAGCCATCATTACCTTAACCTGTAGCAGCGTCGGGTCATCTTTGCTGTGACCATACTGAAACAGACCGCTCTCACTACCTTGGTGATACCCCGACACCGTTGTCATGTCGCAACGTATCGTTTCTGGTCGCAGATCATACACCCGTATAATATTCTGACCCAGCTCTTTTTGAACCGCTTCCCACGTCGCTGGTTTACTCAGGCGACGCAGCAGAACAGTCAGCTTGTCATCGGTGAAGTCAAACTCGCTCACCTTCTGTCCGGTTATGATCTCGATCGTTTTCTGGGCCTGCCGAACCCATTCCTGGACGGGTTGCTTGCGATGGTCACTTTGCGATAGCATGTGCGCCAGCCAAATCGCGGCAATCCAGCCCCAATTCAGTCCTTTTTGCAATCCGTGACGAACCAGGTGCTTGTCAATGATCCCTGGTAGCCCTAGCCGGAGCATATTGCCCAGCAATAGCGGAAAATCATCCACTTGTTCTGTCGTTACTGTAAGTTGTTCGCTCATCCCTTGAGCTTACCAAAGAATTCACGATTTCAAAACCTTTTTCCGCGAATGGACAGTTGAATTGCTCCCGAATATCAATTTCAAGGATGCAAATACGCGCCTGCTGGACTTGAACGGCGACGGC
>CAIMZS010000612.1 GCA_903846015.1 uncultured Anaerolineae bacterium
GCGAGAGCAGATTGCCGCGTCGCGGAGAGCACGCTCCTCGCAATGACAGTAAAACCGGCGCTCTTGCTCCATGCCGGTTGTGGCAATCTCCGGTTAATCGGGATGTCCCAAGGCGAGAGCAGATTGCCACGTCGCGGAGAGCACGCTCCTCGCAATGACAGTAAAACCGGCGCTCTTGTTCCATGCCGGTTGTGGCAATCTCCGGTTAATCGGTCATGTCCCAAGGCGAGAGCAGATTGCCGCGTCGCGGAGAGCACGCTCCTCGCAATGACAGTAAAACTGGCGCTCTTGCTCCATGCCGGTTGTGGCAATCTCCGGTTAATCGGGATGTCCCAAGGCGAGAGCAGATTGCCGCGTCGCGGAGAGCACGCTCCTCGCAATGACAACAAAATCGGGAGGTGCCTGCTCGACTGGCTGCCTCCGTTTTAAAATTAAAAAAGATGAGGCGGATGATTTCCGCCTCATCTTTTTTATTCGGAACCAGAATGATCAACTAACGAACATTGTATGCCAGGCCGGTCTTGTAATCACCGTTCACCAGCCCGGCGCCTCCGAGCGGATTGAGCGTGGCATTCTTAATCGAGTCATTGTCGATCAAGTCCAGGCGGAGCGTGCCTGAGCCTGTGCCCGTGTTGACCGTGACGGTATAGGTTATTCCACTTCCAGTTACACTCACAATGGAAGTGTTGGCAAGCCCGGTAGAGAAGATCGCGAAATCAAGCGTATCTACCCCGGTCACCACTTCAGAGAACTTCACGGTGAACTTGACGGTGGCGGCTTTGGTCGGGTTGGCGCTGGCGCGCACGATCGAAACCACGACAGGCGGTTTATTCACGGTGTAGAACTGACCAGTCTTAAAACTGGTTGCCAGAACATTCATGGCGGTATCTTTGATGGTCAGATTGGTGATGAGGTCCAGCCTGAGCGTGCCGAAGCCCGTGCCCGTGCCTGTGCTGACGGTCACAGTGTAGGTTGTACCACTTCCGCTGACAGCAGTCACGATTGCATTCGGCAGGGCACCGGTGATGGCTAATTTGAAATCTTTGGTATCCACACCTATCACAGGTTTAGAGAAGGTGACAGTGAATTTCACACTGGCAGCTGCGGTGGGGTCCGCGTCTGCGCGCACGATCGAAGTCACAACCGGTTTGGTTTTATCAACCGTAAAAATATCACCCGTCGTGAAGTTTCCGTTGCCTGTTTCAGGGCCCCCTAATGAGAGCAGCGTCAAATCCTTGATGGAGTCATTATCGATCAGGTTGAGCTGGATGGTGCCGGAACCCAGCCCGGTGGCGACAGTGACGGTGCGCGTGGCTCCCGATCCGCTGACCGCTGAGATCGCAGCTTTGGAGATCCCGCCGGTAGTGACGAGCGCGAAATCGGTCTTATCGACCCCGTTGACCGCTTCGGAGAAGGTCACTGTGAACTTCACGCCGGCTGCATTGGATGGATTGGCGCTGGCTCGCAGGATATTGAGCACAGTGGGGGCGGTGTTATAGGGCATCAGCACTGCAAATGTACTGAAACTTGTAGTCAAGCCGCATACCTGATTGGCAGCAGGATCACGTGTTGTAAAGATATTGGCCCATGTGCGTGTCGGACTCAGCGTCAGGTGGTAAAGCAGCAGGGTACTTTCCTGCGCAGCGGACAAACCAGTATCATCATAATGGAGGCAGACGGTTGCGCCAGTTCCAGATGCCCTGGTTACGTTGGAACCAATTTCGTACAAGGCCACCAGGCTGAAGTTCGCGGGCAGGTCACCGGGATGAATTTCGGAGGCAAACGCGGCGGTAAGCCCACTGCCGGTCGCGTTTCGATAGCGAACGGTAACGCCAACGGCGCTCAGGTCTGCCAGAACGTTTAAACCGTTGAGTGTATCAACCGGTGTCACATTTTCGCGGGTGAAGAGTGGCAGGGATGGCATATCATCCCTGGTGGTCGAGTAGTATGCCAGAACATGAGGCAGCATCTCAGCTCGATTCGTCGCAGCAAAAGCAGCGCTATATTCGGCATCCGCTGTCGCATTACTGTAACCGCCATAGTTCTGGGTGTTACCGGTTTGATAAACACCTATGGGATAGGCATCATCCATATTTAGATCGGGCCCGACCCATGCAAATTCGGCAATGTCAAAATTTCCGGCCGCCAGTGGGCTGATAGCGGGGTCGGGGTTAAAGAAATCCGTGCCGATGACGGTTGTAACGACCACCCGGATCCCAATCGACGCCATGTTGGCGACAAAGATACTGGACGATGCAACGCGGTTGGCGGCCGTGGTGGTCTTGAAATCCAGAACGATATCGCTGCCGCCAATATCACGGATGCCGTTGGCATTGTGATCGGTAATCCCGGCTGCATCCAGAATGGATTTGGCCAGCACCGGATTATAAGGGTAGACGCTGCCCTGATTATAGGAGGGCTGTGACCAGTAACCGGCGGGAGCAAAACTGTTCAACACTACGCCGTGAAAACCACTGTTTAGAAAAGCAGCCAGCATCCTGCCGCGGTCGGTGCCAAGCGCAATTGCCCGGCGAATGATCAGATTGTTCAGGACACGTCCGGCGCGCACATTGAACGTGAGATGTTCAATGGTGGCTCCCAAATGGGCTGCCGGCAATGCGAAATTGATACCGGAATAAGCCGGCGTTCCGACGGTTAAATTGAAAACAGTGGCGGCGCTCACCAGCGCGACTTCCGGGTAAAACTGCTTGCCATAGGCATTATTATTATTGTCCGTTGCGCTTATTCTCATATCGAGATTCAAAGGCAAACCGCTGAGGGTGTAGGTACCGTCAATTGGGTCGGTATTGACCTGGGATAAGACACCTTCCGGGCGCTCGGCGAAAACAGTCATTTCCATGCCTGTGATCGGAGTGCCGACAGCATCCCTGACCGTACCTGAAATGCTACCGCCGCCGCTGTCATCGTACATCAAAGCGACCAC
>CAIMZS010000613.1 GCA_903846015.1 uncultured Anaerolineae bacterium
GGACCTGAAACGGTTACTGCATTAGGCGTACCAGAACATGCATATATGGTATCAATAGTAATTACATAATCTTCTGTTTCGTAATCTGTTGATGGTGTACACGCATCTGTTGATACAAATGCAGAAGCACGTTGTCTTACGCGCATACCAGTATTTCCTGTAAGTGCGGTTAAAGGCACATTGAAGGTAGCACTAGCTGATGGCGCTGATGATGGTAAATTTATAAATTCAGCTGCCTTTTTATATTCAGGTTCCCTTGTATCGGCTATAATTGTGCCGAAATTTCAAACACTTTCAAAGAGATTCTATGGCTAATAACAAGAAGAACAAAAAGAAACACGAAAATATCATGCAGAGTGTCTCTGCATTGGAAGCCAATGGTTTGAAGGCTTTTACCCAGCGCGATCTCCAAAAGGCGATTACTACCTGGGAAAAGATACCCGCCAATCTGCGCCCGCAGGCCTGGTTGGCGCAGGCCCACTTTCGGCGCGGGCTGGCCTTATTTTATCAATCCGACACCCAAAACGGGTTAATTCATCTGCAAACTGCCCGGGCCTACCAGCCAAACGACCCGTGCTATGCCTATCATGTCGGATTGGCACTGCACCGTCAGGGTGATATGGCTGGCGCATTAAGCCTCTACCAGGCCGCCAGCAAACTGCCCGGGCCATTTGCCAAGCGCGCCGCCTACCCAATGGCGCTGGCACTGCTGCAAACTGGTCAGGATGCCACAACTTCGCCCGGTTGGAAAGACCTCAGCCCGGCGCAACAAGCCATGCTGCGGTCTGCCAATTTCTTCCGGCGCAGGCCATACAACCTGCCCGCTGAAGCCCCGCTGCTGTGGCGGGCGCTTGCTGCCCTGGATGGCAATGACAGCTCGCAAGCCCGCGCCGGACTGGACCAGGCCCTGGGTGCCCATCTCAATCCGCCCGAAAAGGCTGTGGCCCATTATTATCAGGGTGTCCTGGCTGCCCGCGCCGAAGATTGGGATACGGCTCGGCGCGCCTGGAACTCCGCCGCGGCTGCCGGGCTGTCTTCACCCCATTTGCAAGCCAACCTGGCTGAGCTTTACCTGCGCCAGGCGGAAGACTTGCTTTCCGGGGGGAATGCCCACGACGCTCTCGGCGCAATCGAAGAATCTGGGCGGCTGAACCCGGGCGACAACGCCATCAAGGAACTCTCTTCGCAAATCCATCAGCAGCTTGGCTTCGATGCAGCCGCGGAAAATCGTTGGGCTGAGGCTCAATCTCACTGGCAGTTGGCTGTCGAGCGCGACTCGGGCAGTTTCAGGCTGGCGTATAACCTGGCGCTGTCGTATGAAAAATCAGACGATTATCTTCTGGCAGGTCAGACCTGGCGCGAAGCTTTGCGCCGCCGTCCGCGCCGCGCCGATCACCCGGATGCGCTCAACGATGAGCAGGTGGCGCGTATCTGGCAGCGCACCGCCGAGTGTTACCGCAAAGCCGGGGATTTCGATGAAGTCGGCCGCACCTATCAGCAAGCCATCAAATGGGCGCCTGAGAATGTGGAGATACGCATGGCGCTGGCTGAAACCCTGTTAACCGAGGGCCGCATGCAGGCTGCCCGCAATGAGTTGGAACGTGTGTTGGAACGCGCCCCCAATAATATCCCGGCTCTGCTGCGCATGGGCGAGGCCTGTTTCCGTGACGAAGATTCCTACCGGTTCGTCAAAGAAGAGGCTAAAACATATTGGAACAAGGTACTGCAAATTGATCCCAAAAATTCGCAGGCCAAACAATTGTTAGGTGAATGGTATCTGGATCAGGGCGAGCTTGAGTTCTCATGGAATCTACCCCACAGGGCCATCGAAAATTACCTCAAAGCGCTCGAATTTAACCCCAAAAATGTTAGAACGCTCATCTTTCTGGCTCAGTGTCACATTAAATTGGGCGAGAGAGAACAGGGAGAAGAATATGCTTCCAGGTCCGTGGCGTTAGCTTCCAATTTCAGAGATTTCGCCGATATTATTCAGTTCTGGCTGGGCGAGAAAGAAGAGCAGCGCGCCTGGGATGTTACCGCCCTGGCCGAGGCACGCGATGAAAAGGTTCCCACCAATTTCTACGTTGCGATGGCAGAAAATTTGCTCAATACCAGGCGAAAGACGCAGGCCTTGCCCTGGCTGCAGCGCGCCGTTGAAAAAGCCCTGCCCGGAGAGTTTGTGCTGGTGATGATCGCTGAAATGGCGCTGGATATTGACCAACTTCTGGCAAAGGAATACCTGCTCAAGGCGTTGGCTGCCAAACAAATGCCGGGTCATGTCAACCTTTTATTGGGCGTCGTGGAATACAGGCTGGAGAATAAACGTGCCGGAAATAAATATTTCTCTGAGGCCGAGCGCATCGCCCGTCAAACCGGTGATGATGATTTGGCTCACAAGATTCAGTTTTCTCGATTGGTTGCCGATGGCGGGCCAGGCGCTCTCCTTCAGCAGCTGATGAAGGGTGACAATAAAGATTTGCTTGAAATGTTTTTGAACGATTTCGACGAGGAGTTTGAAGATGACTGATGCCTCCAACCAACAGGAACGCAAGGCCTCCACTCGCCAGGCCAACCTGAACAGCTCCGATCCATACGCCGCGTTGGGGTTGGAGCGGGGTGCCAACTTGAGCGAGGTCAAACGCGCTTATTTTGCCCTGGTGCGCCAGTATTCACCCGAAACGAACCCTGAAGCCTTCAAGCTGGTCCGCGCGGCTTACGAAAAGTTAAACAGCTCCGAGAGTAAGAGTGAGACCGATTTGTTCCTCTTTCAGCCGCCGCCCTCCTGGGAACCGCGCAAGCGCCGGCGCAAGCTGGATCTTGATTTTGACCCGCAAGACGTCTGGCGCATGTTGCAATCCCAGGGTGACCTGGGACGCAGCCAGTTTGATTCTGATTTTTGTGCCCTGCAACAGGGTAATTCAAAGTGAGTGAACGCCGCCAGGTATGGGAAACGATCGCGCGCCTGCTGCAGCGCGTGGAAAGATCCATTCCCGATGCGCCTCCCCCGGATGGGACAACCGCTTCGCGTATCGGCGAGATGCCCAACCTGGAGCAGGAAGTTCGCAAGATGGGCAAAACCCAGCACAAGGCCAACTTGTTGGCTGAGGAACAAACCGCCCAGTTAAAACAAGCCCTGGTGCTGGCCCAGTCCACCCAGGAACAAAATGTGCGTATGCTGGAAAACTTAAGCGTCGAACATGCCGCCAGTGCCCAGAAAGATACCCTGGAAGCCATTCTGCCGGCCCTGGATGGGCTTGAACACGCCATTGCCAGCGGACAGCGTTACCTGAAGACCCGTGATCTGGCTGCCAGCAGCCCCGCTCTGACCCCCCAGCAGGCCGTGTTGGTTTCACCGGCTGATCGGGCCATGTTGGCTGGCTGGTTGGACGGCCTGAACCTGGTGCGCGAGCGCTTGCTGGCTATCCTGGAGGCCGGTGGCGTGACCCCCATCGCCTGCATTGGGCTGCCTTTTGACCCATACCAACATATCGCTGTCGGCACAACCGGGCAGCTCCCAGCGGGAATAACCGCCTCAGCCAACACGATTGCCGCAGAAGAACGGCGCGGCTATCGCAGCGCAGCAGGCGTGATCCGCTTTGCCGAAGTGATCGTTTACCGCCCCAGCTAATAAATTTCGGAGAACAACTGTGAATAAAATTGTCGGTATTGACCTCGGAACCACTAATTCAGGCGTTGCGATTGTCCAAAATGGTGCGCCGGTCATGCTGCTCAATGGCAGCGAGCGCATTATCCCTTCAGTGGTGGGTTATTCTGAAGCCAGCAAGGGCTGGCTGGTGGGCACGCCTGCCCGCAACCAATATGTCCTGGATCCAGATAACACCGCGCGCTCGATCAAGCGCAAGATGGGCACTGACACGCGCGTCAGCATGGGTGGGCAGGATTTTACCCCTCAACAAATTTCCGCCTTTATTTTAAAAGAGTTGAAAGGCGTTGCTGAGCGCAGCCTGGGTGAGCCAGTTTCGGATGTAGTGATCACTGTGCCGGCATATTTTACCGATGCCGCCCGCCAGGCCACCCACGATGCCGGACGGATTGCCGGTTTTAACGTGCGCCGCATCATCAATGAACCCACCGCGGCAGCCCTGGCTTATGGGCTTAACCAGGTGGAAGATCAAATGGTGCTGGTTTATGACCTGGGCGGCGGCACCTTCGACGTATCGCTGGTTGAGTTGATGGGTGGCATTGTGGAGGTGCGTGCCAGTCACGGTAACACGCAGCTCGGCGGCGATGACTTCGACCAAATGCTGGCTGAAGCGATTGCCACTAGCTTCGCCGACCAGCACGGCTTGGATTTGCGCCAGGACCGGCGCGCCTGGGCCAGGCTGCTGCGCGCCGCCGAAACAGCCAAAATTCAGCTTTCCGCTCACCCCTATACCTGGGTCAAAGAAGAGTATATCGCTGAGAAAAACGGTGTCCCCCTCCATCTGGAATACGAAGCCAGCCGCAAGGATTTCGAAGAGCTGATTCAACCGCTGCTCGAAAAAACCCTGGATTCAGTCAAGCAGGTCATGACAGACGCAAAGATCGATTCCGATCAGCTTCAACAGGTGTTGCTGGTGGGCGGTTCCAGCTACATTCCAGCAGTATGGGACCTGTTGTCGGATTATCTGGAAATTGAGCCGCAAATGACGATCAACCCCGAAGAGGTGGTGGCCCTGGGGGCCGGGGTGCAGGCTGCCATCATTGCCGGTGAACCGATCGATGCCATCCTGGTGGATGTCACCCCGCACTCGCTGGGCATTGCCGTGGCTGAACATTTTATGGATCAGATAATTTCGGATCGTTTCAAGAGCCTGATCCGGCGTAACACCACCATCCCCACCAGCCGTGAAGAAACCTTCTACGCCATCTATCCCGATCAGGATACCATCCGTGTGGAGGTCTATCAGGGTGAAGAAAGCATTGCCTCGCACAACACCGCCCTGGGTGATTTTCTTGTGACCGGCCTCAAATCGAACGACCCTTCACGCCCGCCCGAGATCACGGTGCAGTTTGACCTGGATGTAA
>CAIMZS010000614.1 GCA_903846015.1 uncultured Anaerolineae bacterium
CCATGTTGAATCATACCATAGCCGTCTTGACCACCGTCTGTCAGTCTCTTCCAATCGGAACTAACCTGGCAATGGTCCACTTTATGTGGATGTTGATCAGTGGAGCGCTTTTGCCCAATCGGGGTGCCATCATCCCAGCTCTGAAGTCCACTGGTTTGAGCGACGAAGAAACCCGTCGCTCCTGGGCTGCGTTCGGCAGTGGCGTGTGGAGCATCTACGAGTTGTGTTCCGAGTTCGGTGCTTATGTTCGGAAACTGCCCGATTGGAAGGAACGCCGCTACGAAGGGTATCTTCCGCTTTCGGTCGATATAACTGCCTACTTTCGTCCGACCCTCCAGAATTGTCCTGGGGTTCACTTTCATCCTGCGGCTCAACGGGCTTTGCCAGCCATCAACATTGGGTTGGTAGGTGAAGTGGGCGAGTTGAACGGGCAACGACTGGCCTTGCTACGCAGAATTGAGCGCTCCAACGGAACCGAGGTCAGTGAACCATCTTTGTGGAAAATACTCTTGCCAAAGGTCGCCGAAGAGCTGAAAAGCGATGAAATCGCCGTGATTGATGCGGGCGTGAAAATTGGAGCCGTACAAGAAGCCAAAATTACGTCCTTTATGCTAAAGCAGGCCCAAAATATGACCGCACGCAGGAACTTTTTACCGGTGATGGCTGTCCGTGGGCGTAAACCTGAATACGGAGCCATCGTGCGACCAATGGAACGTACCCGGAAGGGCAAGGAGCTGGCCGCAAGCAGCCCAGACGAGACTGCTTGCCTGACTAAAGATGGCAGAGAAATCCAGGTAGAAATTTGGCGTGACTTGGTGAGGACCGACCAAAAGCCCAGCCCGAAAAACAAAATCTTTGATATTTATGTGTTTCATGACGCCAAGTACAAGAAGCCTTGGGTCTTGGCAACGCCGATCAAGTTGAAACCAGAAAGTGTGCATCAAATTTATTCAGACCGCTGGCGATTTGCTAAGCAAATCGTAGAGCAAGTCCCTTTGAGTTCCAAGCAAATGCTGGGATCGCATCGCCAGTTTGTTCACAATCCAGAATGTGTCCAGCGTTTACCAGAAATTACCCTATTGGCTGGTTCTATCTTGAGTTTCCTGGCAGCTTCTTTTCCGCCAATTTCAACTGGCTATTGGGACAAGAACCCAAAGAGAACTCCTGGGCGTTTCAGGCGACAGTTAATGGGCAAACCATTTCCGAGAGTTGCCGAGCTGCCACAGCGATTCCGAGAAAAGAAGTCATTTACCGCGCATTTGCTCAAAGGGCACCTGGCACGCACCCAAAAAGCTGCCCAAGAAGCATATCCATAAGGGCTTTGCTCCAAATTTCGGCTTTTTGGGTATCCAAAACTCACCGGCAGCCGTCGCCGGTCCTTTGGGCTACCTGCTTTTGCCTTTTTTTTCAATTTGTCAAGGTTCCAATTAGCGGAAACTAAAGTGGTAAATAACCTGAATAATGGATAACTCTCCAATCCGATTAGTTTTCGGCCAAATTTGTCACCCTGCAAGTGGTTTTCCCTGTTTGCTGTGGTTTTTGCGTCAATACCTGGGGCAAAAACCACAGCAAGAATTAACATTTTCTTCGCTGTTATTGATAAAAATTTGCTTTAGCTGTTCTCATTTTGAACTAAAATATACGAAAGAGAAAAAAACAAAACCCTTGCGATTAAACCAGATTGAGTGAAACCATGGCAGAAATTGAATTTGGTTTCTTAGTACGAATTGCTGAATTTGCTTATTCATTATTGGCGTTAAATAGGGGTTGATAAATATTGTTTGAATTAATTAAATTTGATCTTCCAATTTCTGAGATAGGGACGAAATTTTCGCATGCATCAATTACCATCGGTAGTAACCGTATGTCACCTGCAGTACAAATACCGGTTACTGGGTACGATAACGCAAAATTTATTGCTATTTGAATCTCTTGTAATTGATCAAAAGGCTCGTACCATGTATTGGAAGTCGGTTCCCTGTCACCCCACGGACCCTTAGTGATAGATTTGATCACCATTAATCCCACATCTTGCTGTTGGCACAGGGCAATAAGCTCTTCCGTTTTTCCTCGGTATTCTGGGTTTGCCATTTGAATAAAATTGAGCGGAAAGAGAACAGAATCAAAATTGAAGCGCTTTAAAGC
>CAIMZS010000615.1 GCA_903846015.1 uncultured Anaerolineae bacterium
CTGAATCATTGGAAAAGCAGACGCGTATTGCCTATGCTTGTTTGGCGGCGGGCTTGCTCCTGACCGGCTGCGCCACCAAGCATCCCACGCCCAATCAGACAACGCCTTCGCACGGCGATGTGACGATGGGGCTTGACGCGCAGGATTTGATGGTTGCTTCGGACGCCGCCGTTCCTTCGCTCTTGGAGTCAGGTATTTTTGACCGGGCGACTCGCCGTCCAGCCATGTTGGGGATTGGCAGATTTGAAAATCGAACATCTGGTTCTTTCGATATGGATTTATTGACCGGACAAATCCGCTCCGCACTATTGGAAACCGGCAAAGTTGTAGTAGTTGAAAGGGGACATAATGCCACAGATTCATCGTCCCAAGCCGACGCACTCTCCCGCCCCGATTTTACTCTGTCAGGCAAGGTGATAGAATCAAGAGCGCGCACTGGAAGCGTCAATCAGTCCACCTACATTTTTCAGTTCTCACTGACCGACAGCAATAATTTGACGGTCTGGGCGAAAGAACAAGAAATATCCAAATTCACACGTCGCAATCCGGGCTTTTGATGACGCCAATCACTGACATGCGCTCCTGCCTTCTAATGTCAAACGATCGTTTCTTTCCGCGCCCTTGGCCGGGAATCTTGCTACTGCTCTGCCTGGCGATGCCCCCTACAACCAGAGCCGCAGACGAAGGTGAGGTATTGGCCTCCCAGCCCGTTGCCTATAAGACCTACACTTTCACGCCTGGCAAACTCACTGGCCAAGAGCTTTATTTGGAAACCGAGAAGCTGCGTTGCCGAATCTTCTGCTTTGACCAGTATCACACCTTCCCGAAACCAAAAGAAACGGTGGCCTTGCGGATTTCCCTTCGCGGCGGCTACCGGGCGCATGACCTTTTTGGGCATGATGATTTTGAGCCGAAAGAAGCTCAAGATGTCGCCACTGGTTGGGTGCCGCAAGCCAATGGAAACTTCATCATTTTTCCGGATGAATCCCAAAAGCATCTGCCGATGTGGATTCCTGAACGCACCAGACTGATTCGCGTGCCCTTTGTTAAGCAATATGGCGATACCGTTGTGAACGCCTTCGACGTGGCACTTGGTCTGGATCGGTTTAATCAGGGCGACAAAAAATCAGTTTCAATTGATTTCAAAATTGTGGAGGCAACCAATGACGACGGGAAAAAAGGAAAGCGTCTGGTTCCTGCCAACCCGCTGACTGACGGAGTTTACTACGCCTACTCACTTCCTGATGACAAGGATACGGCAAATTACGGATTTTTGTTTGTTGTTGGAATACCTTCAGTGGGATCAGCCAATTCGACTCCTAATTCAGTTGCTGGTTTTTTAATCTTTCCAATCCAGGGGCTGTCATACAACAACGCCAACATATCTGCGGTGTTCGATCACGCCATGACCGATGCCAACCAACCGGGCACAAGAGTGGTGGCCTACAATGGACAAGCTGGCACGGTCAAGGATACCAGTTGGTTCGCTAGCAATGGCAATGGGCCACTCTACGGATACAAGAAGCCTGACGGGTCTGTCTTCTCTCTGCCCCAAGGAAACTACACAGGTGGGGATAGTAGTTATACACTGTTCTACGAAGGCCATACTGGGTATGACTTTCCATACCCCCATTCCACCGACTACGAGGTGATTGCGGCGGCAGAAGGAACAATTCACAAATGGAATGACGCAGCGAACCAGATTGAGATTAATCATAAGAATGGATATTCAACTTTGTATCTTCATATGCTCCCGCAAGACACTGATGGTTTGGCGGAGGGATCAACGGTCAAGCAAGGACAGCATTTGGGATACTGTGGCAACTACTACAAAAAAGTTGGCGGGGTTGGCAATCACCTTCACTTCACGGTCAAGAAGGGCAAAGATCGTGTCGATCCCTATGGCTGGAGTGGTTCGGGAGAGGATCCCTATTATACTCAATTTGGAGTGCGTAACGAATTCCTGTGGATCGGAAGTGCAACCCCTGTGCCATCCATCAGCAGGCTATCACCACTTTCGGGATCAGATAACTTAACTGCCATTCAAACGCAGCCAACCACTGCACCGGCGGGAGTTCAGTCGGTTGATGCATCGCTTGCGGGAGAAATTTTGGATTACGCACAGTTAAGTCGGGCGGTATACTACCAAGGAACAAGCAAATTTGAAGTCCCTGCTGGCTGGGAAGCCATGTCTTATACCCCTGATTCGGGTTTCAGCTGTCCGGTCGATTCAAAAAACGCTGGGTATCGCGATTCACTCTCCGGCTTCAAGGTTTGTGTTTTTATAAAAGGTAAAAATATAGAAACTGCTAAATTAATTGATATAATACCATACTTTTTAAAAGTTTGTTCATTTATTTGGC
>CAIMZS010000616.1 GCA_903846015.1 uncultured Anaerolineae bacterium
CCGAGTACAGCTTGCCAGGCTTGCTCCGCGTCCATGTCATCTCCAATGAAGATACAAACGCGCGAAAAGCAAAAACGCCCACCACAAATAAATGCGATGGGCGTGTGCTGGCAAAACAAAAGGCCAAACCCTTGTTAGGGTTCAGCCTTATTGTTGCGCTCCAGCCTGTACTCGATCACAAGAATTGCTTCTTTGGGGCGAGTATAAGGCTTCAACAAAATGTTGTAAGAGCGGCCCCGACGGGGTTCGAACCCGCGATCTCGGCCTTGACAGGGCCGCATGTTAGCCGCTACACCACGGGACCAGTAGTTGAGCGGCTGGTAGTTTACCATGTCCGATGAAGGGCGTCAAGGGATTTGGATTGGTTCGTTCTTTAGAATAGGTTGATAGTCTTTGGGGTAGAGTCAATGTTATTTCCCGGTCTCTTGTAACGGATCGCAGGCGAGGGTAACGAGAAATGTTGTACCACGGTTGGAACTTTCGGATAATTGTATTTTTCCTCCCGATCCTTCAAGAATTGATTTGACGATATATAACCCCACTCCGCTGCCGGGGATTTCCGCAATGGTTACATTTCTGGCTCGGTAGAAGCGTTCAAATAAATGAGGCAGATCCTGGGCAGGGATGCCCATACCATGATCGATTACTGCTATCTGCATCTCGGTTCCGATCTGGGTTACGACAACCATCACGAGACTCCCGTCGGGCGAAAATTTGGTGGCGTTATTGATCAGGTTGATGAACACCTGTTGCAGCCCGCTTTTATCTCCCAGGATTAGAGGTATGACCTCAGGCGCAATTAATTCGATCGAAATTTTCTTTTTATTGGCAATCGGCTTTACCGCTACTATGGACTCTTCCAGGATTGGCAGCAGGTCAATGGGGACGGTTTCCAGGTGCATCATGCCACTTTCAAGTCGTCCTGTGATTAACAATCTGTCGATCAAGATTTTTTGTCGGTTGAGTTCGCTGTTTAATATCTGCCAGTATTCTTCCAATTCTTGGGCAGATCCGCCCCCCTGAATCAATTCCACCATTAACATAACAGAGGTTAATGGGGTGCGAAGCTCGTGCGATGCTCGATTAATAAAATCTGACTTCATTTGCTTTAGTTCTGCTTGTAAGGTAATTTCTCGGATCACAATCAGGGCCTCCCGGGGGCTAATTGGGTTTAAACGTGATTCATAAACTTTGTCGCTAAAGGGCAATCGGAATTCTTCCAACAGATGGGGACTGGTAAATTTTCTTTTCCGGTCATTGTGAATGATTTTTCTGACCGTGTTTTTTGGCCAGATGGCGGATAGTTTTTTCCCGGTAACTGTCTCGCGATGGATGAACAACGGATGATCGCTGCGAGCGCTGTAATCCAGGATTTTTCCACTTGTATCAATGCGGATAATCAAATCGGGTAATGCATCGATAATGGCACGGTTGCGGGCTTCACTTTCCCGGATCCTATCTTCAAAGCGATGGCGTTGGAGAGCTGCGCCAATTAGATTGGCGGATGTTTGAATTGCATCACGCTGTGCAATTAACCAGTTCAGTTCCTTTTCTGAATCAAGCAATCCTAGATAGCCCCACGAGTGGTCTGCGGAATTAATTGGAACGATGGCAAAAGAGTAGGATGATCCGCCAGCCGTATTTTCACCAGCTTTGGCTTTCTCAAAAAAAATGCCGTCCCCAGATTGTTGGATTTCGTCGAGACAGCTTTCCATTGCTGCCAATATTGGCGCAAAGACTGCTCCGGGTTTGTTCCAAAAATAGGTGATGATTGCGGATGAGCGGGCAGCACTTGTGCTGATTTCAAATAACAGGCAGAAAGAGACTCCGGTGGCATTGCCTAATGATGACAGCACTTCTAAAATACTGGTTTCGATATTGGATGATTGAAGCAACTGTGCAGCGGCAGTGTTTATTGCCCCGAGAATTCGGTTGTGAAGTTGAATGGATTTTTCGTTTTTTTTGCGTTCGGTGATATCGCGGGCGATGCTTTGGACATATGCAGGTATGCCTGCATCATTGTAAATGAGGGTTGTGCTTATTTCGACAGGTACTGTGCTCCCATCTTTGCGGCGCAGAATCCGTTCAAGTAAATTAACTCCATCGGTTACGAGAGAGCTCTCATTGGAAAATTCATCCATCTTGATAATATCATTTACTGACATGCCAATCAATTCATCCTGAGTATATCCAAGTAAATTGGCCGCCTGCTGATTAACAGTAATATACTTTAATTCAAGACTGATAATAAAGACACAATCCCCAGCTTGTTCAAATAAGGCACGATAATGAAAATCTTCACCGCCCCACTTGCTCAGATAACTTTCGCCACCCGTCAGTTTCTCAGTTGTAGGGGGGGACACGTGTGTATTTTCTTTCATGCCACGCCTCCATGATTACAGGGGTGGTAACTGGATTTGAACACAACAGCCAATAGTAGATGGGATGAAGGAAACTGTTCCACCGTTGGCCGTGGCAATTGCTCTGGCGATGGTCAGTCCTACGCCTAAACCTCCAAAGGCGCGGCTGTCACCCTGGCTGATCTGGTAGTAGCGTTCGAAAACCTTTTCTTCTAAAGATGGTGGGATGCCTGGTCCCTGATCATTAATCTGAACAATTACGCCTCCCGCGCCGGTTGGTTGAATCAACACATCTACTTTCCCACCAGGTGAGCTGAATTTGAAGGCATTATCTGCCAGGTGAACCACGGAGTGGATGAATTCGTGGCGCGGTGCGTGAATCTCATCCCCTGTTTGAACAGTAATGACCAGGTTAATATTATTTTCAGCATAACGCTCAAGACGTTTCTGTATGGGTCTCACGAGATGCATGTTTGAATCGATTGGCTGCCGGAAGTTATTTATATTGCCCTGGTCAATATTTGTAAGGATAATAAAATCGGTAGTGATTGATTCCAGCCTATCGAGATTTGAAAGTGCAACCCTTATAAATTTAATTTGTTCATCTGGGTCTTTGAATTTTTGAGAAACTGCCATTTGCAAAGGCATGATAACGTTTGTAAGCGGTGTTCGTAATTCATGATTGATATTTTGTAAAATTTCGCGCCTCAATCTGTCCAGTTCTTCGGCCGCGACAAGTTTCATTTGGGCGCGCACGCGTTCCTGTTCGGCTTCGATTCGGCGGAAGATTGCCTCAATGCGGGCCAGAAGTTCTTCCGTCTGGAATGGTTTTGTAATGTAATCATCCGCGCCTTCACGAATCCCTTGGATGCGGTCGCTGGCTTCGCTGCGAGCGGTCAGGAAAATGAATGGAATTGTGGCCAGCTGGGGGTCTTGCCCCAGTGTTTTTCTGATCTCAAACCCATTTGGCGGTGGCATCATAACATCTGATAATATCAGATCGGGCAGCTTTTCACGAGCCAAAGTAAGTCCATCGCTGCCGTTATTGGCGGAGATCACCTGATAACCGTTTCGGCGCATAATGGCAGATAACCCTATCAATAAGGC
>CAIMZS010000617.1 GCA_903846015.1 uncultured Anaerolineae bacterium
GGTAACCAGTCTGCCAGATTTTTTAAGCATCATCCAATCTGCGTGAATTCATCCATTCATAATCAAAAAAGGAGTTTATGAAACGAAAAATCATTCACTTTTGGCCAACTTTGGTCAGCAAAACCTACCTCATTTTATTGTAAGGAGAACCAGTATGCTAAAAACCAAGAGTAAGTTGTTAGAAAGCATCTTGTATCGCATTACCATTGTGGTGACGATGCTGGCGCTGGTATTTGGCGGCCAGGCGACCATGGTGCAGAATGTCCAAGCCTTATCCGTGGCTGTTCAAAAGAAAAATCCAACCAACATGCTTACGCTGCATGTAATCAGCGCCAGAACTGAACCGCGCGATATTGCCGTCAGTCCCACCGGTGTTCACAAGGGCGATAATATCCCTGCCTTTAAGTGGATGATCAATCTGGATAATGCTGGCACCAACGAACAGCGCAGCCCGAATCCTGGCACAGGCTGCTCACCACAGGATCCCGGATATCCCGATTCATGCCATTGGACTTCGATCGCCGGGGTTCAGAATGGCAGCTTCAGCCCAATCTATGCCCAGGGTGATGAAACTGATTTCGCAGCCACCGGCCTGAATTTACCGGAAGGCCGTTACTTGATTTCTGTACTGGCTGATGGGTATAAGTTGGACGGTACCCATTTTACAGTTCCGCTAACTTCAGATGTAACTGTGGAACTTCAGCCCACCCCATTGCCCGATGCAACTGTCAGGACCATGGTTTTCGAGGATAATGCCCCCACCAACAGTTCGCCGGACATGCCCGCTGAGAATGGACTGGGAGGCTTCCAGGGTCACATTACCGACTATTTAGGAGAAGTAACCACCGATGTTTATGGCAACCCGCTCTGCACGACCTATAAGGGCGAAGATCCGGCCACTTTTGTGATTCCAAATAACCAACTTGGGCCGGATCAACTTCCCATTGTTGACCAAATTGGCGGCAAGTGTTTGAGCCTGTCATTCGGCACACCTGCGCAAACATTGGCTGATCCTTACCATTTTACAACCGATCCGATCCAGGTTGGTATGCTGGCAATCCCCCACCTGGGACCAAACCGCTATGCCCTGTCGGTTGTGGGCCCGCTCGGAACTGACTGGATTCAAACCACCACACTGGAAGGCAACCACGATTGGGATGCCTGGGTTATGGAAGGATCAACTGGTTTCGATACCGAGTTCGTTGTTGCAGGTGAGCCATTCCCGGCCACTTTCTTTGGTTTTGTGCACGGCACGCCCAACGCTTATTCATTTGTGGGATCGGGCAGTGGCGAGATCAAGGGACTGGCTATGGAAGTCAAAGCCTATATTCCTCCAACGGGCGGTATTGTCGGTGAAACTGGACTGCTGGGTGCGCGCATCGATAAACCGATGGAAAAGCCCTGGATTTCGTTGTCCGATCTCAACAACGGCGATGCCACTGTTTATGTTGGACAGGGCGCTGTGGATGGTAGTTTTGATATCACCGGGGTGCCCGATGGTGACTACGTCCTGGGTGCATGGGACGGACCTCAAGATTATATTTTCAACTTCCAGAATGTCACCATCAAGAACGGCGAAATGACGGACCTCGGTTCGATTTCGATGTTGGGTTGGTGGACAACAATTTCTGGGTATGTTTTCAACGATTTGAACGGCAACGGGAAAAAAGATGCCGGTGAACCTGGGATCAATAATTTCCCCATCGCTGTAAAGAAGCGCGAAAATTCCATCAGCGATCGTGGCGCGGTGCGCGTCACCACCGACCAAAATGGTTATTACTTCATGGAAAATGCCTACCCGATCACTCAGTGGTTGGTTGAAGAGGCCTATGTGGATGGTTACCATACCACGGGTGTCACCTATCAGGCGGATAACCAGCCAACCGAAACAACTGTGCTCGGCTCAGGCGTAGATGTTAATTTTCATCCGGTTATTGGTCTCAGCGGGCGTCTTGATTGGGGTGTTCAGCCTTATGATGCCACCGGCAAGACCTGCAATCCAATTGGCTCATATAGCGATTGCGTCAATCCCCGCAACGGCGGTATCGTCGGTACCGTAACTTACGATACCACCCGTAATGAACTCGACCCACGCTATGCGGTTACTGAAGACTGGCAACCCGGCATTCCTGGATTAACAGTTGATCTATTCGCGCCGGCTGCGTGTGTGTCTGCTCCTTGCGATTCCACCGGACGTTACCAATTAGACGATAAAGGGGCCATTGTCACAGGTAAGCTCCTGAACACATATTTGACCGAAACCTGGACTCGCCCATCCGGCTGTGTTGCACGGGATGTTAATAATAACCCGCTCCAGCACGGTATCGATGAGAATGTGTTGCCGCTCGATCCGAACGCGCCTTGTATTGAAGCGCCTATGATGGGTGTGCAGTTTGGCCCGATGGAAACCGATCAGGGTACTCCCGCAGCAAATTTTGGCTCTGCGGTGGATGGCAACTACGGGTTTGGTGATGCCTGTTTCAACGGCACATTGGACGCCACCGATCCTGCCAATCCGGTTTGCAATGGCGGCGATTTTACACCCCTGCCTGGCGGATTAGATTACCTGGTAAAAGTCGAGATCCCTACGGATGTCAATGGCAGGCCTGCTTACAAGGTAACAAGGGAAGAAGATGTCAATATCTTCCACGGCGATCAGTTTATCCCACAGGTGCCGCCGCCGGCTTGTGCTGGACCGCTGCATGTTGTTGACGTTAAGAGCGTGGACGGCATCCATAACCTGCCGGATGGCACCGATACAGTTGACAACCCTGATTTCGCCAACTCGGTCGCAGATCTTGACCCGACCGTCAGCGCCAGCCCATTTGAAGGACTTTCCAAGCCCTTGTGCGATACTAAGCTGGTCCATGTCTCCAACGGCAAGTCGATTGCCCCTAACTTTAATCTATTCACCGATGTACCCATGCCCACCCGCTTCTGGGGGTTGATGATCGATGACTTGAATTTCTCCAGTAATCCCAAGTCATCAGCTTATGGCGAGAAACTTCCAGTGCCATTCGCCCCGGTAGGTATCTATGACTATGCCAACCGCCTGGTGGATACGGTTGAGACCGATTACAACGGCATTTTTGATGTGCTGCTGCCTTCCACCAACCGGATCAGCTGCCCCACACCCTCCGGTGTATGTGCCAACCTGTACCGCCTGGTGGGTAACGACCCGGGCACGCCTGGGCACTGGAATGCCAACTACAACCAGCAATACCGCACCATCGCGGCTGAATTCGAAGGCTTCCCTGGTTTGTTGATCCCGGTTGATCTGGCGCCTACGCCTGTTTCGGTTGCGGTCCAAATCCCCGGTATCCAACCACTTTCGGCTGTTGCTTGCATGCTCGACCCGGTGACCCCACAACTATTTAGTGTTGACAAACCTTATGCGGATGTCAGCAGCGGCCCGGCAAGCTTGACGATTAACGGGATGGGTTTCGGTGCTGATCAACGCACTGGCAAGGTGACCCTGGCGAGCACAACACTACCCGAGACAGCCCTGCAGGTGACATCCTGGAGCGACCACCAGATCAAAGTCACCATCCCGGCAAATGCTAAACCCGGTTCACACCAACTAAGCATCAGGTCTGATAACGGCCAGAGCACCGTCAATGGTCTTTCATTCCATGTCTTGAATACTGGCACTATCCCGCCATACCCGCAGAATGGTGCGCTGGATACCTTCACCCGTACGAATGGCGCTCTTGGCAGCAACTGGAGTGGCACCATCCCTCAAGCCCTCTTCCGTGTTCAGAGTGGGCAGGCCCAGGTACGTTCGCTTGGTGGTTTTGCATATTGGAATGCAGCCAGTTTTGGAGCGAACCAGGAAGCGGCTTACAAGTTTGGTTCGCCCCTTTCCACAACTGCCACGCGTCAGGACTTGCTGTTGAAGATGACCAATCCGAGTAATTTATTACCCGGCAGCAGCTATATTGACGTGAGTTACAACGTCATTTCGCATACTGTTACCGTTGAAACGGTTGCAAACCCGCAGGGTCGGATTACCCGCGCAACATTTACCGGTATCACCTTTAGTGCCGGTGATAAATTCGGCGTGCGTGCCCTGGCAGATGGCACTGTTAATGTATATCAAGGCAGCGGCCTGATTGGCTCGACCAACGTAACCAGCGGCCCTAACGGCTGGCCAGCTGCGCAGGTCTCGGCGGGCGGGAACATCGGTGTTTTGTTTACCTTCCAAAACCCATTTTCACCTAATAACCAGGCTAATTTCGATGATTTTGGCGGTGGAACGCTCACTGCCGGTGATGTTTATTATCCCTTTGTGGTGGAGGTTGGCCCCAATAAGAATATCAAAACCATTCAGGGTGGCATCGATGCGGCTGCATCCCATTCCCAGGCCTTGGTGGTGGTTTACCCTGGGACGGTTGACAACAGTAACCCGCGTTATAACGGTCGCGGCGCATACTATGAGAACATCATCATTAACAACCCTGTCAAGCTGCAGGGCGTTGGTCCAGGCGGTGTATACCCGGATGGCACACCTGTGCAAGGGACGATCATCGATGGCATTGGGTTCGGTGGTGATACTGCTATTGCGACTGCCTGGCTTAATAAAATAGGTACTCTTACCTGGGATGGCAACCCGAGTGTTTATGATGGCCAGGTTATCTATGTATTGGCCCGTGATGGCGAATTCACGAATGTGTATAAGGCCGCCATCGACGGTATGGATATTCGTGGTGGCGACCAGATGGGCTTGCCAGGCAATCTGAATGCAATCTTTGGTGGCTTCCCTGGCCCGGTTCAGGCTGCCAATGTGGAGACACAGGGCGGGGCCATCTTTGCCAATGCCTATGCCCGTAACCTGCAGATCACCAACAATATGATCCAAAATAACGGCGGTTCGTACGGTGCCATTCGTATCGGTACGCCCAACCTGACCGGTCAGCACAATGAAAACGTGCGCATCGCCAACAACCGTATTATCGCCAATGGCGGCACCAACTTGGCAGGCGCAGTCGGCCTGTTCGCCGGGTCGGACTATTACGAGATTGCCGGCAACGATCTGTGCGGTAACTTCTCGGCGGAATACGGCGGCGGCATCAGCCACTTTGGCCTCAGTCCGAACGGCAAGATTCACGACAACCGCATTTACTTTAATTCATCTTACGATGAAGGCGCCGGTATCCTGGTTGCGGGTGAACTCCCCACTGATCCAACCCTGCTCTCGCCTGGTTCTGGCCCGGTGGACATCTACAATAATTTTATCTCCAGTAACCTGGCAGATGATGACGGCGGCGGTATTCGCTTCCTGATGTCTGGTAATTCTCCGATGAATGTTTATAACAACATGATCGTGAACAACATTTCCGCGCATGAAGGCGGCGGTATCGCCATCGATGATGCCCCGGATGTGCGTGTCTTCAACAATACGATTATGAAGAATATCACCACAGCTACTGCCATTACCAGTAACGGCTCGCCAGCCCCTGCAGGCTTGTCTACCGGACAGAACAGCGTAATGCTGCAGGCAACTTTACCGCTAGGTTCGGCAAGCTACAGTAACCCACTGCTCTTTAATAACATTTTCTGGGATAACCGCGCTGGCACCCGCCAGACCAATTATGTCTCAGGGATTGGCTCACCGGCAGATCCCAACCCGGATGTGATCAACAATTGGGATATGGGTACGTTTGATGGTCTGGCTCTGCTTTCACCAACCAACAGCATCATTCAGAGCGGCAACGGTGTCCTCGCCAGCCCCACCAACAAATTCAGCGATCCACTGGCCTTCTCGCCCTATGATATTGGGATCACCTTTGCATCCTGGCGCACAAATGTCAATATGATCGGCGCCATCATGGTGACGGCGGATCTGCCCCCCACTTTGATGGGCAACTACCATATCCCGCTCAATTCACCAGCGCTGGACAGTGCTGCCACCAAGAAGGCAGATGTTAATGCGCCTGTGGACGACTTTGACCATGATGGCAGGTTGGCAAGTTTTATCGATATTGGTGCCGATGAGGCCAACGGTGTGGCTGGTGGTGCGGCCGTGGCCTTCCCACAGACATCCGTGCTGGATAATTTCAATCGTGCCAATTCCAGCAGTTTGGGCGCTAATTGGACCAGCCCAAGCACAGGTTTGCGTGTTGACAATAAAAATGCCCATGTTCGCCTGGGGGCCCTCCCTGTTTTCTGGAATACAAATTTTGGTGCTAAGCAGGAGGCTTACTTCACGTTTGCAAAGGCTGCCTCCATCGCAGATCAGTCCTTGATGCTCAAATTCAACGGCACATCTGGGCCGCTAGCTTCGGACGCTTCGTTTATTCAGGTGACTTATAACGCTTTGGCCTCACCTGCAAGCGTATCCGTGTGGACGAAAGCGCCTGGACAGGGAATGTTACTTCGTGGCACTTTCCCGGTAACGTTCGCTTCGAACGATATCTTTGGTGCGCGAGCCCTGGCTGATGGCACTGTCAGGATCTTCAAAAACGGTATTCAGTACGGTTATGTCGATATCACCACTGGCGCCAACCCGTGGACTGCTTCCCTGGTTTCTTCTGGCGGCAGGATCGGCACCTGGTTTGTCGGTGCAACCAACATCAAAGATGCCCGCTTTGACGATTTTGGCGGCGGGACGATGCCCTAGTCATTCAGTACCCGGCTGGAGGCCGGCCTTTTGGGAACGACCTCCAGCCATTTCTGCATAAGTAAGTATCCCGGTTCCATTATGGGAAAGGAGAAATTATGAACAAGCAAAATGCTTCAAAACGTAAATATTCACGGCGCGATTTTCTAAAGCTGGCAGGTGGAGCCGCGTTTATCGTGGCTGGCTCTAGCATCATGCCCCAGTTTTTACGCAAAACCCTGCTGCCTACCAGCATCGCACATGCTGATGAAACCAACCCGGATCTGTACTTTGCTGGTACAGATGGCTGGATATACCTTCCGCCCTCACCTGAAATTGTTTCAGAAACTTTTGGTAAGGTGCACCCCGATTCGTTAGCGCCAGCCCCTTTCAACACCTATATATTTGGTTTTCGCAATCTCACCGGTCTTACTCCAGACCAGCGCCACAACCAGAAAAACCATGCTCAACATAATGCGCCTTTATTTTGGGTCGATGAATATGATCCCGCTGTAGGACAGTCGTTTTATCTAAAACTGACCAACCTGGGTTTGGCGCAACGCCCAGATTTGACCGACTCGCATACCCTGCACTGGCATGGTTTTCGCAATGTGATCCCGTTTTTTGATGGTGAACCCACCGGGTCCGTTTCGGTGCCGGTAGGTCGTGAGTTCACCTATGTTTATGTCGCCCGCGATCCTGGCACGTATATGTATCACTGCCACGTGGAAGATGTAGAGCATGTTCATATGGGTATGACCGGTCTTGTGTTTGTGCGACCACTCCAGAACAAAAATACTGCGCTTCTCGATCTTGGCACCCTCCGGTCTGCTCCGAACAACATACCTTTTTCCGGCTTCGCCTACAATGATGGCGATGGTTCCAGCGGTTATGACCGTGAATTTGCCATGTTCCTGAGTGAAGTGTGGGCTGCTGCGCACTGGTGTGACGCACATATTCAACTGCCTGATTGGACAGACTACCATGTTGATTTTGCCCTGTTGAACGGGCGTGTCTATCCGGATACGCTCGCCCCCAACGGGCCCATCGATGATGCCGCTTCGACCACATCGATCATCTATCAAACCAATTCGGATGGGGACCTGATTGCGGATGCGGAACATCCGGAACTGCAGTACCAGCCGCTTTCCGCCCTGGTAAATTGCAACGAGGGCGAGAATGTGCTGCTGCGTTTTGCGAACCTGGGTTTCAGGGAAGCATCGATGACGCTCGAAGGGATCAAGATGCGCGTGGTTGGCCGGGATGCCACCCCGATGCATGGCCGTGATGGCAGCCATACAAGCTATGAAACTGAAACATTATTGATTGGCGCTGGCGAAAGCTTTGATGTCATTTTTACTGCGCCAGCCTATCAGGGCCCGGGTACCTATGACACCTACATGCTGTACAACCGCCGTTTTACCCAGGATGATAACCTGGCAGGTGGTAGTTTTGGTGGACAGGCTACCGAGGTTCGTGTTTACGCATCCGGCGTCTTACCCGCGCAGACCTTGATCAACACATAACCTTGCAAAACATACCGGCGCTTCACTCGCCAAAGGAGTAAAAAATGTTATCTACAAAATCAAAGTGGCTGCGGTTGGGCATGGTTATGATGATCCTTGCGGTCACGATAAGCCTGGCCTTGCTGCTGAATACCAGGAAGGCATTGGCCGCGGCTCCGCATAATGTCGGGCTTGTTTGCACTACAGACGCGAGTTCCAACCCTACCTTTACACTGGAGACTCAGACCGGTTACATCACCCTTTCAGATATGAACACGATGTTCATGTGGGGTTACTCAATGTCTGGGGGTGAATTTCAATATCCAGGACCTGTATTGTGTGTCAATCAAGGTCAAATTGTAACTATCGTCCTGCACAATAACCTGCCGGAAGACTCTTCGATCATGTTCCCGGGCCAGGAAAATGTGCTGGCAGATGGATCGCCTGCCCAGCCGCAATTTAATGGCACTACACTCACTTCACTGACGAATGTGGCTGCGGCCAACGGCGGAAGCATTACTTACCGCTTTACAGCCGACCACCCTGGTACTTTTATTTATGAAAGTGGCACGGATACCCGGCGGCAGGTTGGCATGGGCTTGTTCGGCGTGCTTATCGTTCGGCCTAGTATGGGTTCTGGATATGTTTACAATCGCGCCGATTCCCAATTCACGAAAAATGAAGAATTTCTCGCCATACTTTCTGAAATTGATCCCTATATGCATAACGCTGCAGAAGCTGGGCAACCATTTGATATGAATACTTATCATCCGCGTTACTGGTTGTTAAACGGACGCGGTTTCCCCGATACGATCGCCGATAATTTCGCCAGTTGGTTGCCAAGTCAGCCATATGGTGCACTGGCATTGATCCAGCCTTATGATGCTTCCGTCCATCCATTTCCGGCGCTTGAACACTTTGTAAACGTGGGTACCGAGGATTACCCTTTCCACCCGCATGGTCAAAATGGTCTGGTGGTAGGAAGGGATGGTCATCCAATGGAAGGCTCTGCAGGGCAGGATCTATCCATGGAAAAGTTCGCTATCAATATTGGCCCTGGCCAGACCTGGGATGTGCTCTTCAAATGGTATGACGCTGAAGGCTACACCGCAAATCCATCCAATTTCCCGGTCACCATCCCGGATATTGCCAACCAGACCATGGGTATGTTTTACAGCGGCAGTCCGTTCCTGGGTCAAAAGGGTGCTTTGCTTCCGGGTCAGTCAACCCTCAATCAGTGTGGTGAATACTATATCATTTCACACAATCATGCCCTTTTCCAACTGGATGCCTGGGGACAGACCATGTCTGGTCCGATCACTTACTTGAGAATTGACCCGCCAGGCGGGTGCCCGTAATGGCAGGCGTAATTCACAGGTACAAGGAGATAAAAATGCAAACAAATAACCGTACTTTAAACAAGCTGGTTGCTTCACTCCTGCTGATCGTGGCCTTATTTGGGTCAGGGCTTTCACAGGGTAGTGCTCACGCGGTCACTGGTGTTGATGTTGATCTGTGCGCCACAGCCGGCAGCATAACATTACCTGCTTCACCTGCACCGGTTTCCATTATGGGATACGCTTTGGGAGATTGCAGCAGTGTCAATACAGTTACGACTCCAGGTGGCCCAACCATCACTGTCAATGAAGGCGATATCTTGACGGTTCACTTGCACAACAACCTGTCTGTAAAGACCGGCTTATTCTTTCAGGGTCAGTCGATCATCCCAGACCACAAAGGCACCTCCACCATTGAGGATTACACCTTTACCGCCAGCCATGCTGGCACCTATCTTTACGAAGCCGCTTTATTGCCGAATTCTCAATACCAGGTAGCGATGGGTTTGGTTGGTGTATTGGTTGTAAACTCAAACACTTCCGGGCAGGCCTATGGCAGCCCAGTCAGCGCTTACTCTGATTCTGCTGTGATTTTGTTAAGCGAACTCGATACAAACCTGAATAACAGCGCTGCTCCAGCCACTTTTGACATGCGCAACTATCATCCGAATTATTGGCTGATTAATGGACGGCCCTACCCAGGAACTGATCCGATTGCAGCCACGCCCGGCAACAGTCTTTTGCTACGCTATGTTAATGCCGGTATGCAGCCTCATTCGATGAGTTTGCTGGGCCTGAATCAACGCGTCGTTGCCGTGGATGGTAGTCCGTTTACCTATGCGCGCAACCTGGTGGCCCAGACGTTGGCCCCAGGTGAGACCATGGATGCAATTACTGTCATACCGTCAGGTGCTCCCATCGGTTCCACCTTCGCCCTCTACGATGCCAGCCTGATGCAGCACAACAACAATGATGCTGGCTTTGGCGGTATGCTTGCCATTATCCAGACCGGCCAGACTGCTGTCGGTGCGGATACCACCGGTCCGACCACAGGCGTTGTCACTATAAATCCCAGTCCGGCTGGTGGCTCTGTGAGCGTGGTGGTGTCTGCTCCAATCAGCGATATCCTGACAGGCAATGCAAATGTCGATTCCGCAGAATTCTTCATTGATACTGTTTCTGGTACAGCCATCCCCATGCTCGGCACATATGGCAGTCCGGTTGCATCCGCTACTGCCACATTATCCATAGTCGACCTGGCTGGAATCAGCAGCGGAAAGCACACCATTTTTGTTCATGGACGGGACTCGCTCGGCAACTGGGGCGCGTTCAACTTTGGAACCCTGAATCTTGATAAAGCCGGGCCAGTCGTTTCGGCTTTGACGCTGGTGGCCAATCCCGCCAATGGCAGTGCCGATGTTTCAGTCTCTGCCACAGCCAATGACAGCGCATTTGGCAACAGCAATGTTGCCACTGCTGAGTTTACGGTCGATGGTGGCGCGCCCACAGCCATGGGTGTCAACACTGCCATGCCGATTGCCAGCATCACCGGCAAGATCCCGGCGGCGATCGTTTCGGCTCCTCTTTTCGTGGAAGGAAATCATACCATTTCCGTGCGAGCTCAGGATGCTCTGGGTAATTGGGGCAATCCAACGTTTGCCACTTTGAAGGTTGATAGGACAGGTCCATCGACAAGCAGTATTGTTGCTTATCCAAACCCAAATAACGGCACAGTTCCCTTCAATACCAGCACACCGGTCGTTCGCGTGACGGCTAGTTTCAGCGATGCGCTTTCAAATACGAGTGGCGCTGAAGCATTTATTGATACAGCCGGTGTTTTTAGCAGCGGCACCCCCTTCATTGCTGCAACAGGGGTTTTCAATTCACCATCCAAGAATGGATACGCAGATTTCCCCTTGCCTGTAATAAAGACTCTCAGCCAGGGTGTTCATACCATTCTTGTCCATGCTCGTGACAGTGTTGGCAACTGGGGACCCTTCAACTCCGCAACCCTGATGATCGACAAACTTGCACCGGTTGTGAGTGGACTGACGCTCTCGCCGGTTGTCACCAATAACGGCGCTGTGCAGATCAACGCTTCGGTCAGTGATGTCTTGACTGGGAATAATAATGTAACTGCCGCGGAATACCTGATCGACAGTGGGGCAGCCGCACCCGGCACCGGTAACGTTATGACGCTGGGTGCCATTTCTCCAAGCACCAGCCTGTCAGCAACCATCGCGTCAACACTTGTTTCTTCGCTCGCCCAGGGTACTCATAAAGTGTTTGTCCGTACCAGGGATTCGCTCGGAAATTGGAGTTCGTTGATTGACTTATCCCCAGGAGCGACATCTTCCGCGACCTTCACCATCGACCGTCAAGGACCGATTGTCAGCGGGGTCAGTCTTGCCCCAACTGCATCCAATAATACCGCAGTGACGATCAGCGCCAATGCCAATGATACGACCACAGGCAGCAGCATTATCACTGCTGGCGAATACTTTATCAATAATCTCGGTAACGCTGGCACAGGAACATCGATGTCGGCGGCCTCTGCAACCCCCAATACCACCATCTCAGCCACAATTCCGGCTGTCACGATCTCGGCTCTCTCTGTTGGCAATCGCACCATTTACATTCGCGCCAGGGATGCCGCCGGAAACTGGAGCACTGCAGTCAGCATCAATTTACTGATCGACCGTTCTGCACCTACTCTAAGCGGGATAACTCTTGCGCCAACCTTGGCCTTTGTTGGGACATCAACGGTCAATCTGACTGTCAACGGCGCCAACGATACTGGTGGTAGCGGCGTAGTGGGTGGTGAGTATTGGATCAATCCCCCAACCAATGTCACTCCAGCGCCTGGACTTGGCACTACCTTTACAGGAACGTCTGTCAGCCTTTCAACCGCTGCTTTCGCTGCCGGCTCTTACACGGTCAGTGTGCGCATCCGTGACGCTGCCGGAAACTGGAGTACAGGCCCCAATGGAATTCGTACCACTACTTTGACGGTCGTAACGAATGCCATTTTCTCCGATGGTTTCGAAACCGGCACCTTCAGCCCAATTACTGGTTGGACTAGTCGATCAACAAACACCCTGTCCCGTTTGAATATTTCAGCCGGTGCAGCCCTGGTTGGAAACTTTGGTCTGCAGGTGCAGGGCGATAATGCCAACTATGTTCAGTACAACATCGCTACGGCCACCGGCACATACGACGCGCGTTTTTACTTCAATCCCAATGGGAACACTTCCACTGGGCAGGATATCTTTGCCGCCGCCAGCGCCGCTAATTTCAACACGCAGCTCTTTCATGTGCGTTACCGGGTATTGGCCGGGCAGCCTCAGGTGCAGATCCAGGTTGGCGCCACTGCAAATGCCATCTGGGTTAACACCACAAATGCCAGCCATTATTTCGAGGTTGTCTGGCAGGCAGGCGCCACGAACACTGGTTCACTGGCCCTCTATATTGACGGTGTCTCAGCACAGTCGCTCACCTTCTCGAACACTGGCACAGTCGGTTCAATCAGGTTAGGCTCAGTCACAAGTGGTGGCAGTTCCGTCCTTGAATATTTCGATGCCTTCTCTTCAAAACGCCTGGTAACACCGCTTATCGGTCAGTAGTAAATTGTCAACCTTGCTGGAGGCGCAGGTATTGGCCTCCAGCAAGGTAATTGAAAGAATACGATTATGGAGCCCTATCTTGATGGGGTTCTTGCAAACCCGAAAGAAGGATATGATGTTTCGAATAAATGGCAGTCCTGAAATGACTTTTTTGCAACCTGAAAAATACTTTACCCCTGCGGCAATTATCTTTATTTCTATTTTATTAGGTCTGATTGCGGTCCAGGGTTTCAGTGCGGGTTTTGGTAGCCCATTTGTGCCTGGAGTCCGGATTTCACAAAACATGTTGGCAGACAAATATGGTTTGAAAGTCAGCCTGATCGCGGTTTCTGCTGCAGGTGGAAAAATTGATTTTCGTCTGCGCATGCTGGATGCCCAGAAAGCCCGGCTGTTGCTGCAGGATGCCCAAAACTTCCCTGTCCTTGTTGCTGCAAACGGCAAGATATTAAGCCTTGACGCAGACAGCAAACCTGATTCGATTGATTTTATCCAAAATCGCAATCTTTTATATCTGTATGCAAATAGCAGCGGTGTTATCACGCCTGGCGCGCCGGTAATCATCAGGTTCGGAAACATTGAACTTGATCCGGTTGTTTCAAAATAACAATTTGGTGATTGGATCATGGAGAATAATATGAAATATCGCAGGTACGTCTGGCTGGCAATAACCGCGCTCATTTTAATAGTTGGTTTTGTACTTGTTAATCAGAAACCATCCTTTCATAATCCGCTGATCAACCCGCCCCAGACGGCTGTCGAATTCAGTCTGCCGGATGCCAACGGGAAACCATTTCGCATGAGCGCGTATCGTGGCAAGGTGGTCTTGCTCTATTTTGGGTTTACAAACTGCCCGGATGAATGCCCGCTGACCATGGCGCATTTCAAGCAAGCCTTTGATATGCTTGGGGATTTATCAAAGAATGTGCAGGTTGTGATGGTCAGTACCGATCCGGTCCGGGATACCCCGCAGGCGCTCAAGGATTTTCTCGGTAAATTTGGCGCATCATTTATCGGCATCCCAGGAACATCCACTCAGTTGGCGGGGATATGGAAGGACTACAGCGTGGATGTGCTGGATGGCGGCGAAACCCATTCAAGTTACACCTATGTGATCGACCAGCGCGGGATGATGCGTTTGACCTTTGACCCTAACTCCAATGCCGACGACATTGCCTCCGATCTGAAACTGCTTCTGAACGATTGACATCAAGACATCTTGTCCAACCAGTTTTTTCCGGCTTGTCCGAGGTAGGAAAATATGAAATCGAAAATTTTAGAATGGCTCGCAATAGTTCTGATCCTTGAAACAGGCCTGCTTCATTTTTTGAGTGCCCAGGGCTGGTATGTCGAATCACCGCTGGTCGGATATTTGTTTATTGCAAATTTCCTGGCATGTCTACTGGCTGCTTATGGAGTTTTTCGCCGCCAGGTTTGGGGCTGGGGCCTGGGCTTAATGGTTGTGCTTGGTTCCATTGCGGGTTACACATGGAGTCGGACGATCGGCCTGCCTGGTTTGGCTGTGGAAGAGTGGTTCAACCCCATTGGCCTGGTTGCGTTGTCCATCGAAATTATCTTTTGCCTGCTCATGATGACCAGACCCTGGCGGATAATCGCGGCGCAGGATGGCGGGAACAGTGTGCCGGTATTGTTTCGTGATGCACTGCCTGCCGCCGGACTGGTTGTGATCTCGTTGATCTGTTTCGGCGCAACCCAATGGTCATCCGCTGCTGCTGCAGCCAGGATCGATAAAGCGGATGGGCATGTGCATGTTGGGACGGTGGGTGAGTTGTGCCGCACACCTTACACCACGTTAAAACAATTGGAAGACCAGTATGGGATTCAGGTCTCCCTGGTTGCGCTGACCACCATGGACACTATTGTCAATGTCCGTTTGAAGATCATTGATCCCGTTAAGGCGCATGACCTGCTGATAAACCAGGCTGCGGTGCTTATTGATCAAAAATCATTAATCGTTTCACCACACTTGCACACTCATTGGAAACTGAGGATCGATAAAATGTACTTTATGTTTTTCCCGGCTCAAAGCCACACTATAAAATCTGGTTCTGAACTTAGCCTGGTGTTTGGCGGCTTGCGGGTGGAACCCATTAAGGTACAATAAAAACCCACGGATCCAATTTTTCTTTGCGTCGCGCGCTTCAGTCATCACAGGAGCCATTTTGAAAAATAAAGTTATCGTGCCCATCCTTTTCTTGTTGGTTCTATCCATGCTTGGGCCCTTTCAACCAGTGTTTGCGAGTCGCGCCACTGTTTTCACGCGCAGCCTGCCCTTTCGTGACGCTGTGCAAAAAATTGCCGTCGATCTGCGCTCAAGCTTGGATGCCCTGGGTCCGGTCAGAATGACCACTGTGATTATCACCCTTCGCCAACAGGCGGAGTTGTCGCATCTGGGCGGCCTGGATCACAACGAACAAGCCAGGCAGGTTGTTCGCTCGCTCCAATCTGTTTCCAATTCCACCCAGGGTGGGTTGAAGAAACTGCTTAACCTGCGTAAACGCCAGGGTTCAATAAAGAGTTATGAATCTCTGTGGGTGATCAATGGCTTTTCCGTCACTGCCACCCGTGATGTGATCCATGAGTTGAGTGATGCTGCGGATGTGTATTCGATTGCCCCGGATGCCATCCAGGTCGTTCCCGCTGCTGTCGGAGCGCCTGAGCCGAATATTTCTTTCATGAAAGCACCAGCATTGTGGAACCTTGGGTATACCGGTCAGGGCATTGTTGTCGCCAGCATGGACAGCGGTGTGGATGTGTCCCACCCGGACTTGGCCTCGCGCTGGCGCGGCGGTACGAATAGTTGGTATGATCCATACGGGCAACATCCAGGCACGCCTGTTGATCTGAGCGGCCACGGTACCTGGACGATGGGTATCATGGTCGGAGGTGACGCTGGGGGCACATCCATCGGAATTGCCCCGGGCGCACGGTGGATTTCGGTCAAGATTTTCAATGATGCCGGTTCGGCTACTGCTACAGCCATTCACCTGGGTTTTCAATGGCTGCTTGACCCGGATGGTAACCCCAATACGGACGATGCCCCCAGGGTGGTGAATAATTCTTGGACCTATGGCTATCCGGGCTGCAACCTGGAATTTGAACCCGACTTGCATTCTCTGCGCTCTGCGGGGATATTGCCGGTCTTTGCTGCTGGAAATGGCGGTCCATCTGATTCCTCTGATTACAGCCCGGCCAACAATCCTTCGGCTTTTGCCGTGGGCGCTGTCGATAATAACGGTCTCATTGCTTCCATCAGCAGCCGCGGACCATCTAGTTGTGCAGGGAGCGGTGCAGTATTTCCAAAAGTTGTCGCGCCGGGGGTCAACATCCTTACCAGCGATCTGTATTCCGGGTTTTACAACACAACTGGCACTTCACTGGCTGCTCCGCATGTGTCCGGTGGGTTGGCGCTTCTGCTGCAAGCGAACCCTGACCTGTCTGCTGATGCCCAGGAAAATGTCTTGATCAACTCCACCATCGATCTGGGAGTGGTAGGCCCAGACAATGTTTACGGGTATGGCATGGTGGACTTGCTGTCGGCCCTTAGTGTCGTTTCATCGCTGCCCACGGCCACGCCAACGATGTTGCCCCCGACAGCAATGGCAACATCAACCGCAACAGCAACGCCAACATCAACGGCGACATTAATCCCTGTCCCAACCGCCACGGCTACCATGCTCCCGCCAACAGCGTTACCTGCGCCAAAGCTCGATCATGTCGGTGACCTGGCTGGTTCTTCCATCAGGTTGCGCAGGACCTGGAATGCCGGTGTGACAATCTTGGTTCACGATGGGTTTGAGCAGCCCATTGCGGGTGCCGTGGTTTCTGCCAGATGGAATAATGGGATGACGATGACCTGTATTACCGGGTTGACCGGTATTTGCAGGATAACAAAACTTGGCCTGAGCCTGAGTGTGCCTGCCATAACCTTCAAGGTGACCGGTGTTTTATTCCCTGCATACACCTATCAGAAATTCGCCAATCATGATCCTGGGGGTGACAGCAACGGCACAACCATCGTGGTGAGAAGGCATATTCCCGGAAGAATTGGGTTTTCTGGGATCTGATCCTGAAGAACAAAAAACATGCCCTTCCGCATTAAGCCGGGGGAACTGGTTAGCGCGGTAGGCCATCCAAGGCCTGCTGTAAGAAATTCTTAATCGACAAAAGGTAAGGGCTGTCAACATTTCAGACAGCCCTTACCTTTTAATTTCAGGTGCCTGGTACTTGGTAACAGGTTCGCTGGTTTTGAGCTTAACTTTCCATATATTTGAACAGGAAACGTACTTTTTCTAAAAATGCTGTGTTTGATGGCAAGTCGGTAATTGCTGAATAAAAAATGGATGACACTGGCAGTATGTCGATATGTTCCCTGGACAGGGTTGCTTGGATTGGCATACTGCCGCAGCCTGGCGCTGGCAAAGTACAATGGTTCTCACAGTTTCCCAATGGATCACGGTGAGAAAAACAATACTTACCCCGATTGTCATCAGCCAACGCTCGCACAATGGACGTGCTCCACCTGCCACAATCAAAATGAAATCAGCCGCAAGCACCAGGAAGAAGGGATTTCAGACTTTACTGACTGTTTGCGCTGCCATGCCAATGGTCGCAAGGAAAAGGCGAGGTGGTGGAGAAGGTGATGGCGATGATTGAGAATTCATACCTGTTCAGCTCATCTGAATTGTAATAAAAACAGCCAGGAATCACCACCTGGCTGTTTTTATTTTTAATTTTGAAGATCTTCAATCAAAACAGGGTACGCAACACGGCTTGATTAACGAAGTCGCCCAGTTTTTTTGCGAGACCGATTGCCGCAAGGTGTAGATCCTGGGCTTTGAGGTGACTCAGTCGGCCAGTCCAGCATATAATGCCGTGCTCAAATACCGTTCGCCAAAAGACGGGATGATCACCACGATCAGTTTTCCGGCGTTTTCAGCGCGATGTGCTAGCTGCAAAGCTGCCCAGATTGCTGCGCCTGATGATATCCCTACCAACAGTCCTTCTTCACGCGCCGTGCGTCGTGCAGTTTCCATTGCGTCTTCATTTTTTACTCGTACTACTTCATCGATGATTTGTGTGTTCAGTACCGCCGGGATAAAACCAGCGCCGATGCCCTGAATGGGGTGAGGCCCTTTGGCTCCGCCAGAAAGCACCGGAGATGCATCCGGTTCAACCGCGATGGCTTTAAAGGATGGCTTGCGTGCTTTGAGTACTTCGCTGATGCCCGTGATTGTGCCACCCGTGCCAACGCCTGACACCAGGAAATCAATCTTGCCATCTGTGTCACGCCAGATTTCTTCCGCGGTCGTTTTGCGATGAATCTCGGGGTTGGCCGGGTTCTTGAACTGCTGCGGCAGGAAATATTTTTCAGGGTCCGCTGCAGCCATGTCCTCGGCACGCTTGATCGCTCCGCCCATGCCCTCGGCGCCGGGAGTCAGGATCAATTCGGCCCCGTAAGCGCGCAGCAGGATACGGCGTTCTTTTGACATGGTTTCTGGCATGGTCAGGACGATTTTATAACCTTTGGCCGCCGCCACCATCGCCAATGCAATGCCAGTATTGCCGCTGGTGGGTTCAACGATGGTTTTATCTTTGGTGAGCAGGCCGGCTTTTTCGGCAGCATCTATCATTGCGAAGCCGATGCGATCCTTGACGCTGTGAGCCGGGTTGAAAAATTCTAACTTGGCAACAACCTGGGCCACAGCCCCTTCAGTTATACGGTTCAAACGCACAAGTGGGGTGTTGCCAATTAATTCAGTGACATCATTTGCAATAGCCATGGTAAAGCCTCCATTAAGAATAGCGACTTATCAAGTCGCATATTTGAGTTAAAAAAATTTGCGCTGCAAGCGCTTTTATTAACTCTATTTGAATAACGATTATTTAAGTCGCTATTATAAAACCTTCTTAAATTCTGTCAAGTCCCATTTTTTTCAGGGTGAATGTCCGTTTTGCGCACGGCGATGCCCAGGAAGCGCGTCAATTTTTCGAGCGCACCCAAAAAAACGGATGGCGCGTGAAAACCTGTCAAAGGTTTCGTGAACCACATGGTTCACCCCGTGCAAACACCGGTACCATCAATACAGCGGCAAATTGGTGTCCACTGATTTGGCCCAGGCGTTGATTCCGCCCTTTAGGTTTTTCACCTTCTTGAAACCAGCGCTTACCAGAAGTTCCAGTGCGCGTGTGGAGCGGGTGCCGCCTTTGCAAAAAACCACCATTTCGCGTGCCGAATCAAGTTCCGAAAGCCGCGCTGCTAACGATCCCAGTGGGATGTTGAGTGCATTAGGCAGATGGGAGATTTCCAATTCATGCGGTTCACGTACATCCAGCAGCAGAGGGGCGTCTTGCTTTCCCAGGGTCGAGGCCAGCTCCAAGGCATCGATATCATAGCCCTCGCCAGCGGAACCATCGTCATGATCGTTGCCCGGAACGCCGCAAAACTCCTCGTAGTCGATCAATTCCTTAATGTCTGCTTGCGGTCCACACACGCGGCACCTGGGATTTTTGCGCAGGTTGACAAAATCAAAAGACATATCCAGGGCGTTGTACAAAAGCAACCTGCCCACCAGTGTGGAACCGATCCCGAGCAGCATCTTTAAAGCTTCGGTTGCCTGGATGGTGCCGATGGTGCCGGGTAGAACCCCCAGAACCCCACCTTCTGCGCAGGAAGGCACAAGCCCGGCGGGTGGTGGCTCAGGAAATAGGCAGCGGTAACACGGACCTTCTTTTGCGTAAAATACACTGGCTTGCCCATCGAAACGGTAGATCGAGCCGTAGATATTGGGCTTGCCCAGGAATACGCACACGTCGTTGGTCAGGTAACGGGTGGGGAAGTTATCACTTCCATCGATCAGGATATCGTATTGGCTGGCGATGCCCGCGGCGTTTTCGGATGTGAATGGCTGGTTGTAAGTATCCACCTGGATTGCCGGGTTCAAGTCCAACAGCCGTGCTTTGGCGCTGTCCACCTTCAATTTCCCGACCGTTGCGGTGCCGTGGATGACCTGTCGCTGTAAATTTGTCCGATCGACCACATCATAATCAACCAGCCCGATCCTACCGACCCCTGCTGCTGCCAGGTAGAGCGATACCGGAGAACCCAACCCGCCCGTACCGACGATCAGTGCAGAGGCCGTTTTGAGTTTTTTCTGCCCATCAAGCCCCACCTCGGGGATCAGCAGGTGGCGCGAATAACGCAAAATCTCTTCGTGTGTCAAATCTGCTATCATTTTATACTCCACAACTTGTGACCCAAAATCAAAATAGAACGCGGATCAGACCTGATTGGGCGGGATTTCGGTTTGGCAAAATAAAAAAAACCGTGGAAATCGCTTAAATTCACGAAAGTCCGTGTTTCAATAATCGCAATCTTTGGAACCTCGCGCTAGTATTTCGGCGGGTGGGTAAAATACCTGGCGAAAAGGTCAGCCAGGTCTGCCTGGCTGTGCAGGCGCAAGATACGGAAGAAATCGTTCCCGCTGGCAATTCTGCCATCCATTTGGTGCGAGTAATCCTTCAGGAAGCCAAAGAAGGCAATATCACCGATTTGCTGGCGCAGTTCTGTCATAAATTGCGCTCCGCGCAAATAAACTGTATTGCGATAGGTCAGATAACCGCCATAGCTGGACACGTTGCCATCGATCTTTCCACCTGGTTGGTAAAAATCGATGCGCGCATACTGCCACCAGGAGAGTGATTCGGGGTGATTGGTCTCATAGAAAATCTTTTCACAGTAGGTCGCCAGCGCTTCATCCAACCAGGGTTCAAGCGCCTGGTCATTTGCCACCCGTCCGAACCACCATTGGTGACTGGTCTCATGTGCCGCGACCATCACCAGGTAATTGTTGTTTGTGTTATCGTACAGATTATAAAAGCCGTCGCTCAGGTAATACAACCCGTCGAATTCCATCCCATCTTCAAAATCGCCCTGAACTACTGCCAGACTGGTATGTGGATACGGGCCAAATAAGCTGGTGTAGCTCTTTAATGCATCGATCGTGGCATACAGGGCAGCCTGTCCAGCGGCGGCGCTGCCGGGGTAATAATAGCTGGTGACCAGGATGCCATCCAGCCTGTCGCTGGTGCTTTTTAACTGGCGACCCATCGAAAAGACAAAGTCGCGCGCAATTTTCAGCTCGTAATGGGTGCCATCTTTGATCGGTTCGCCCCTGCCACTGGCGGCTACCACGGGGTCATTGCCTGGTGGATCCTTGAAACGCAAGTTAACGTCAAAATCTGCCAGTGGATATACCAGGTGTTCGCCGTAAAACCAGGGATTGTGCAGTACCCAACCCTGCCCGGGCATGTAAGGCACTACCATCGGGTACCAATCGGTCAGGTTTACCTGGCGTTCGGTAACACCGAAAATTTGTGGGCGGATGATGTTTGGATCGCCTTGCGTAATGTCAGGCAGTGTCAGTCTGTATTCAAACTCCAGTTTAATGGTTTTTGTGTTTTCCAATGCAAATGGCAGGACCAGTGTCAATTTCTGGCCTTCCAGGGAGTAATTGGTAAGCGGAGCTTCGTCTGCCCAGATATTCTTCAAATCAAAGATACCTGGCAGTGTGTTTGGCAGCACAGCCAGAACGATGGTGGTAAGCTTTTCGCCGCTGGTATTGGGGTAATCGATTTCTTGAAGAACATCAAGTATTTTTTCCTTGCCATAATCCATATTGACATCGATGATGTAATGTGGCAATGGGCCAGCTGCTCCGCCTGGTTCGGCGGTATCGGTGGGCAGGGCTGTGGGGCTCGGTCCGGATTGAACCGATCGGGTTGGTGGAGCTGTTGGTAACGCAGTGGAAGTAGCAATGGTTGGCGAAACAGTGGATGAAGCTGTTAATGGGATTATCAATGTTACTGCGGGGGTCGAAACGGGTGATTGGGTGTTTACCGGGAAGGGTGTGAGCGTGTCTGGCAGTATTGGCAGGGCGACGGGTTGTGTGGGCTGTGCCGGGATGCGAGTTAATCCCGGGGGCGGGACCGTAACAACGCCGGGTATCTGCAGAGCTGAACATCCAGTGGTCAGGAGTATGCCAATTAGTATCGTGAAAAGGGGATGGGATTGAGTTTTCATGGGTTTATCGATAGTAGAAGAAAGCCTTGACCAGGTCGGATATATCGACGCTAGTATGCAAGTCAAGGACGGCAAAAAAGTCATTGGTCGTGGCGATGCGGCCATTTTCCCGTGTATAGTAATCGCGTATAAAGGCGTAAAAGGTCTGATCACCGATCCGGTCGCGCAGAGCTTGAATGAAGCGTGCGCCGTTGAAATAAACCGCGTTGACATAGGCACGGAAGCTGGCGGTATCATAAACGCGCGAATCGACCCAGCCCGTTGCTCCGTAGTAATAGATGCGGAAGTTCCACCACCAGTTGAGCAGTTCGGGATAATTATCCTCATAAAAGACGTGCTCGCTGTAGGTTGCCAGAGCCTCGTCCAGCCAGGGTTCGTTGGCCTGATCGTTGGCTACCGCCCCATACCACCACTGGTGGGCAGTTTCATGCACCGCGATGACTGAAAGATTGTTTTTCACGGTGCCATCATTGCTGCGATAAAAATTTCTGGAAAGAAAATATAATCCATCAGTTTCCAGGCCGTCGTTGAGATCGGTTTCGCAAACAGTCAGCGCGGTATGGGGGTATGGGCCGAACTCGGTGGAGTAGGTGTTGACCGACATGCGTGTCAGTTCGAGCACCATCGCGGCGGCGTCGGCATCTGCCGGATAGTAATAATTATAAATGGTAATCCCGTTGGCATCTGCTGTGTTGACCAGGTATTCTGGGCTGGCGGAGATAGTGAAGTTACGCGCGTTTGAAAGTGAATAAACCAATGCGCCATTTTCAAGCGCGGCTGGCGCAGAGGCCGCCACCACCGGGGCATTGGCGGGATCGACAAAGGTTAAGCTGATACGGAAATCCGCTTTTTCATACACCAGATTCTCGCCATAAGAATAAGGATCGGGCAGGTTCCAACTGCCGCCGCGATACGGTGGCACAAACGGGTACCAATCGATCAGATTGGTCTGGCGCGCGGTGTAGCCGAAGTTTTCAAATTTTCCAGCGCTGTTGGGCAGGGTCAACTGGTAGCTGATCCCGATCTGGACAGCTTGACCAGACTCGAGCGGCGCATCCAGGTTGACAGTAAGCCATTGACCTGCCAGGGTGTAATTGCTGGATGGGTGATCATTGATCGAGACCGAAAGCAGGTTGAAAACACCATTCCACAAGTTGGCATTCACTCCCAGAGCGACGCCAGGCAGCGTACCACCTGTACGGTTTGGATAAACAACTGTCTCACTGACATTGACGGTATGTCCGTCATAATCCATCAGGGCAGTGATAATGTACTGCGGCCTGTCCACCGAGGCAGGCGGGTTGGTGGGAACGGACACTTGTGTTGATGTTTGGGTCGGCGGAACGCTGGTGGCGGCTGGCGTTTCGGTTGGTAGAGGTGTATCGGTTGTGGTTGCCTCAACGGTTGGCGAGGCGGGGAGCGTCTCGGTTGCGGGTGGGGTGGGGCTGGGCGGCACAGGCTGGAAGGGAGTAGGAGTGGCTTGCGGGTTGGCGGTCACCAAGACATACTGCTTGATTGGCTGCGGATCGGTTGAAATGTTGGTGGTAACCATGCCGGGCAGGCATGCGGTTAAAAGCAAAATCATGAAAGCAAATTGAATGAAAGGGAAATGGATCTGGCGGTGGGCTGGTTTCATGGCGCGTCGATTGATAGTTGAATTATATACGTTTTGTTCATTTTCAAAGACACTTCGTTCATGCCGAACCGTACTGTTCTGAAGAATGACTGCTGCATGTTTGTATATGATCGCTTTGATTGAAATAGTCTCATGGTAAAATATTTAAATAATTAGGTGAAATTTTCTGGCTATTTTCATAACAACTCTGGAGGGAATTACAAGATGAAACGATTTTCCCGTAGCTTCAATTTTATTGTTTCACTTATCGTCGTGATTTCCATGTGCCTGACCAGCTTCCAGCAGGCGGGGGCAGGTTCACCGCCTTCATCCCCAAAGAGCGATGCCGGGGTGCGCTATGCAACCAATCATCAGACCGGCATGCTCAGCTTTATCGGAGCTGATCCGCAGGCACCGCTGGTCGTGGCTGAGGCAGCTCGAGCTGGCGCTAAGCCAGGTGAGAGCGCCCTGGCGATGGTAGATCATTTTAAAGCCCGGCTCGGGTTGAAGGATGTCTACCAGGAACTCAAGCTTGAAAAGTTTAGCGAAGTTGGTAGTCGACAGGTATCGCGCTACCAGCAAATCTATCAGGGAATTCCTGTCATGGCTGGCGAACTGATGGTCAATGCCACTTCAGACGGCAGGATGCTCTCGATCAGTGGGGAAATTGCCCCCGGACTGGCGCTGAATTCGACGCCGGCTATCGAGGCTGCGCAAGCCAGCCAGATTGCGCTTAACGCAATAGCAAAAGGTTACCAGCTTGATTTATCACAGCTTAAGTCTAGCCAGCCAGCACTGTGGGTCTATGACTCGCGCCTGTTGAAGCCGGATGGCAGTGCTCCGGCGCTGGTTTGGCGCATGGAGGTCAGGTCGGCAGATGGAAGGAAACCGATTAATGAATTGGTGCTGGTTAACGCGCAGCGCGGTAATATCGCGCTGAACTTCAACCAGGTTGACACGGCCTGGGTGGGTGGAAAAACGAACCCAAGCCTGCCAGCTCAGGCAAGCCTTTCCACAGCAGTAACCTCCGGTCCCAAAACGGGGTCCGGGTCAAAGGCCCTTTCAGCCAGGTACGCCGCCTTTGGTGCTGGCAATTGGTTTGTGACTACCAGCGGAAACGATTCTAATTCTTGTGCTGAGCCTGCTTTGCCGTGCCTGACGATTAATGGCGCGCTCGCCAAAACTGTTGCTTCTGGCGATACGATTAACGTTGCTGCCGGAACTTATACTGGCACCGGCGCGGAAGTGGTGCTGGTCAACAAAAGCGTGTCACTCGTAGGTGGTTGGAACGAACTCTTTGAGACGCAAAACGGATATTCAATTATTGATGGTGGCAATACTCGTGTGGGCGTTCGAATCATTACCCCTGGTTTGGTGGTCAGTCTTTCCAGGTTTGTCATCCAACATGCCAATGTATTTGGATTATATGTTTCTGGATCAGGTCTGGCCGTTCAGGTTGACGAAACCATATTTCGGTTAAATTTTAATGGAATTTATCATAACGGCGGCGTCCTGAGTTTTACCCGGGTTGGCGTGATAAACAACACTGGGGAGGGCATTTATAACCTTGCAGGAGATGTGACATTTACAAACAGCACCGTCAGTGGGAATCAACAAGCTTCCTCTGGCAGCGTTATCATCAATATCACAGGAAAAATAAGCGTTCAAAATTCCACCATAACCAATAATGGTGGCAGTTATGCTGTTTATGCCGCCAACGTTAGTGCCTTGATCGAAATTGGGAACAGTATCCTGGCGGGGAATGGGGAATGGGATTGTTTCGGTAACATACAGTCTGTTGGTAACAATATTT
Source organism: uncultured Anaerolineae bacterium (assembly GCA_903846015.1). Taxonomy (GTDB): domain Bacteria; phylum Chloroflexota; class Anaerolineae; order Anaerolineales; family Villigracilaceae; genus UBA5195. Next base: position 25,592 of record CAIMZS010000617.1, read on the forward strand.
TTGGACAAACACCCCCTTGCAGAATTACGGTATCGATTCAACCCAGTGATCAGACCGGTGTCAACCCTGATCTCGGCCCATTGCTGCCTGGCGGTTACCATCCATTGTTATTGGGCAGCCCGGCGATCGGGGCTGCTAATCCGGCCAGTTGCCAGGCCGTTGATCAGCGCGGCATTGCGCGTCCGCAGGGTGCTGGCTGTGATATCGGCGCTTATGAGTATGCCATCCCTGGCGCAGCTGCCAGCCTTTTTGTCCAAAGCGGCAGTAATCAGCGCGCCGGGCCAACATATTCATACGCCCAGCCCTTTAAAGTTTGGCCGTTGGACAGCCAGGATAGCCCAGTTCCGGGTGTTGACGTCACGTTTACTGCCCCAGCCAGCGGTGCCAGCGGAATTTTCGCTGATACCGGTGCAGCCACCTCGTCTGTCATTTCAGACCCAAATGGCCTTGCAGCTTCACCGGTCTTCTTTGCCAATGGTTTATCCGGGGCCTACACTGTTACTGTCTCTGCCGACAGTGTGCCGTCCGCCAGTATTGATCTTGAAAATACAGGTTACTGGTATGTCTCGACCTCTGGCAGCGATGCCAATACCTGTTCAGCGCCGGATGCGGCCTGCCTGACCATTAATGCGGCGGTCGGAAAAGCGTCTGCGGATGATGTCATCAGGGTGGCCGCCGGTACCTATACCGGCAGCGGCACGCAGGTGGTATTGGTCAATAAGAACATGAATCTATCGGGCGGCTGGGATGTGGGTTTTTCCATCAGGAGCGGTATTTCGACCATTGATGGGCAGGGTGCGCGCGGGGGTTTCAATATTGATTGCTTCAGGGTAAATTTGGACCGCTTCAATATCACCAACGGTGCAAACTCTGGTGGGGTAACGAATTGTGGCGATCTGACAATTTCCAACAGCACCATCCAGAACAATTCATCGACCCAGTATTATGGGGGCGGCGGTATTTATAATTATATTGGCAGCTTGACCTTGAATAACGTTACTGTGAGCCAGAATACAGCCCAAAATTCTGGCGCAGGGATTTACATTAATTCCGGGAAGGTGTCATTGAACAATGCCACCATCAGTGCCAATTCTTCTTTTGCGAGCAGCGGCCTGTTTGTTAATAACACAGTGGGTACAATGGTCTGGATCCAGAACAGCATTCTGGCAGGCAATGCAGGTTCTGAATGTGGCGGAACCATCCACAGCCTGGGTTATAACCTGCTTGGCAGCAATTCTGGCTGTGACTTCCTGAAAGCTGCTGGCGATCTGGTTGGATCAGGATCGTTCCATATCAATCCGCACCTGACGCCAATGCAGGGAAATGGCAGTCTGGCCTTAAAGACCAGCAGTCCGGCGGTTAACGCTGGCAGCCCGGTAGTTCCAGGCAGCACGATAAATGCCTGTCTTAAGACTGACCAGGATGGCACACTCCGACCGGTTGATGGACGCTGTGATATTGGCGCGGTCGAGGGGGCGGTTATGTGGCCGTTCGTTCCACTGGCAAGTACTTATAGCGCATACAGCAGCGATACCTTACCCGGCTATTTTCTTTGTGATCAGTCCCAGCCGAGCTGCACTGGTAATTCCAATCCGGATGCTGATGCGGCTCAGCGGTACGCACTGGGTGTGGATAACTTCTATTACACTTATAACCAGCGCGATAGTATTGATAACAATGCGATGAAGATTGTCTCCACCGTCGAATATTGTGATCCAGCCTCGCCCTGTCCATACGATAACGCTTTCTGGGATGGTTCACAAATGGTGTATGGAGCTGGTTATCCGAAGGCGGATGATGTTGTTGGTCATGAGCTGACTCACGGTGTTACCCAGTACGAATCAGGATTATTTTATTATTATCAATCTGGAGCCATTAACGAATCGCTTTCTGATATCTGGGGTGAACTTTATGACCAGTCCAACGGACAGGGTAATGATACCGCGGCGGTCAAATGGTTGATGGGCGAAGACATTTCCGGCGGGGCCATCCGCAGTATGAGCAATCCGCCTGCCTACTCCGACCCGGATGCCATCACCAGCTCATTGTATTTCACAGGTTGGCAGGATAATGGCGGTGTGCATACCAACAGCGGTGTTAACAACAAGGCTGCTTACTTGATGGTGGCTGGCGGCACGTTTAATGGAAAAACTGTTTTGGCAATCGGCGCGACCAAAACGCTGGATGTCTATTATGAAGCTCAGACCCATCTGCTCACCTCAGGATCTGATTATCTCGATCTTTACAATGCCCTTTACCAGGCCTGCTTCAACGTGCTCGGTGTGGATGGCATCAGCTTCAGCGACTGCCAGCAGGTGCGCACGGCGAGCGATGCTGTGGCGATGAACGCCCAACCCAGGGTGGGTATAAGATACAACCCAGAAGCGCCTTTTTGTGACAGCAGTTCTACTTACAGGGCTGATACGTTTTATGATGATATCGAGAATATAAATGGCAATTGGCAGTTCGCGAATTGGGATGCGCTGCGCTGGCAGTATGGTTCATCTTATGGCGAGTTCGCTCATTCTGGGAAAGGTTTCTTATACGCGGATGACTATCCAGATTATATATCCGATTCCAACGCGAGCCTTCACGCGGTCACCATTCCCGCGAAGGCCTATATGCACTTCTCCCAGGCCTATGGTTTTGAATACGGTGTCTATAAAAATGTAAACTATTACTTTGATGGCGGGGTGCTCGAATACAGCAGCGACGCTGGCAACACATGGGTGGATGCCGGATCACTAATGATCAATAATGGGTATAATGGCAAGCTTTTCTTCGGGTACAACCCGCTCCGAGGCAGGAGCGCTTTTGTGGGGGAGAGCCATGGTTATTTCAGTACCCGCTTGAACCTCAGTTCACTGGCCGGGAAGAGTGTTTCTTTCCGCTGGCGCATGGGCCTGGATAATACCGGCTATGCGTTGGGTTGGTTTATAGATGATGTCCGGGTATACACCTGCCAGCCTCTGCCTGTCGCGCCTATCCTGGTCTCTCCGGCCAATGCCAACCTATCCAACAATCCAGTTCCCACTTTCAACTGGGGCGCAGTCTCGGGTGCCAGCTCCTATCAGCTTGAGATTGCGACTACAAGCAACTTCGCGGCTATTGTGCAGAATTTTTCTGGCGGGCCTGGCGTGGTAACGTACCAGGCTGCGCCCTTACCGAGCGGTGTCTATTACTGGCATGTACGTTCGATCAATGGTTCAGGATTTGCGGGTCTGTGGAGCGCATATCGCTTGTTTACAGTTGATCTCACGCCACCAGTCTCGCCCGTTTTGGCTCTGCCGGTCAATGCTGCCGCTGTCTTCGGTACGCCGTTGTTTACCTGGAAGTCAAGTGCCACGGCGATCAGGTATCAGTTTGCTTATGATAACGACGCTGACTTTTCCAGCCCAATATATACTTCTGGGGAAGTGATCGGACTGAAAATAACCCCGCCAGCCATGCCGCTGGGCGTCTATTCCTGGCATGTGCGTGCCAGGGATGCAGCGGGCAACTGGAGCACCTGGAGCCTGCCACGCCTGGTTACCATCCACCCGCCAACTCCGCTCGCGCCGGTTTTGTCTGCGCCTGCCAGCGCCCTCAAGACCAATGACGCGACTCCGGATTTTGCCTGGAGCGGCGTGGCGTATGGCGATACTTACCAGCTCGAGATTTCCAATTCCAATAAATTTACCATCAAGCTGCAGAGTTTCTCTGGTGCACCCGGTGTGTTGAATTACACTGCCGGGCTGCTGTCGGAAGGAATATATTATTGGCATGTGCGCGCCGTGAACGCGGCCAGTGTGGCTGGACCGTGGAGCGCGATCCGTTCCTTTACGATTGATACAACCCCGCCTCCCGCGCCGGTTTTGAGCCTGCCCGCCAGCGGTGCTTTGCTGACGGGTGCGCCAAAATTCGTCTGGCTGGCATCATCCTCTGCTGTCAAATACCAGTTTGAACTTGGCAGTGATGCGGGGTTTACCAGCCTGGTTTATACCTCCGGCGAACTGACCGGATTGTCGTTCACGCCCCCAGCCCAGGCGTTAGGAACATATTATTGGCATGTACGCGCAAAAGATGCTGCCGGTAATTGGGGAGCCTGGAGCCTGTCTCGCGCCATTAGCATTCATTAGAGAATAAGAAGGGGCAGACCCAAAGGTCTGCCCCTTCTTATTCAGGTTTGCCAGGGAAGCCTCAAGTACTCTCCCCAAAAAGCTTCATCAGCCCTTACAAAATAAATGCTCCACCACTATCATTACATCTGGTCGAAGTGGATACCCGGATGCATTCATTTTCTTAAGATTTTTACATGCTTGCATCTGATAGAAAGGCTCAACTTTGATGAGCTTTGCCAGATAGACCAGGCTGGCTGTGTCGCCGGTGTACGCGTAGGCCTGTACGAAGGGCAGCCATTCGACCACATCCTGGGGAGACAGGTTATTTTTACGGGCTTCATTGCCGATGCGGGCAATCTCTTGCCAATTGCCTGTCTGTCGTGCCAGGTCAGCTTTCTGGTAGCTGTAACACCACGAGTGGACTGGTTCAGTGCCGAAGATGACCGAGGGTGGCGTGGACGGTATTGCTTGAGTGTCAATGCTGTCAAGCCGGGCGTATTGAGCGACAGCCAGCATCAGATTATCATCATTGAGCGAGTACTCCAGCCAATCCGGGTTGAGCATACGCATGCATGCTTCGCTGCTGCCTTGCGTCATCATCAACACATTACTGTAATCAAAGTGATAGGCTGTGTTCGTAACGATGCGGTTAATTTTGTCGGTTGTACCGCCCAGCCAAATATTCTTGATGGTTTCGGGCTGCAGGGTGATGCCGCTTAATGGCAAAATTACGGGTGAATGGTTCTGTGTTTGCGGATGGTAGATGAAGTTTGCTGGTCCCCACACGAGTGAATCGGTATCGCTGATCGTAAATGGGTATTGCGCCAACAAGGTGGCGCCTGTGCGAATGGATGGCGCCCGCCAACTGACCTGCCACCAGAAGTCTAGAACGGCGCGCTCTTCGTTGGCAGCTTGATTAGCGATCGCCTGGTGAGAGAGGGTCGCCAATCCCAGTAAAATGGAAAGCGCAACCAGGCGCAAGCTGCTTGTGCGAATGGAATAAATTAACCCTCCCAGGAACAGTACGCCTGCTAGCGAGGCTGGTAGGGCATATTGTGAGAATTGGAAAGTCACGGTGCGGTTGGCGATTATTACTGGAACAACTCCTGCTGCGGTACCTAGAATTCCAACCCACAACAGCTCTGTGCCGTGAGTCGGCTCCCCCTCATCCTTGCCCAACTTAAGGAATGCCAACGCGCCAAGCCCAACCACCAGCGCCCCTGCTCCGAACTGCATGATGTATTCGCGCGGCGTGCCGGAATAGAAATTTCCATTTAGGGGTACGATCCAGGCCCCAAAGATGACGTTTACCAGACCCTGGAAAAGGCTCACGATCCAGGCGATAATCTCGAGAGGGTTTTCAAGTACTTTCCCAATTTGCAGGCCGGCTTCCTGGGCTTTGCGCCAATTATCAAAGATAAATTGATACCAGTAGATGAATGCGCCTGGAATCAGTAAAAAGAGCGCGGAAGATCGCATAGTTCTGAGAGCGAGCTGCCAGAAACCAATCATAGGCTGCCCACGCTTGAGAAACAAAAATACTGCGATGATCCTGAAGGCTTCCATCCCCACCGCGAATTCAACCAGTGCAAGATAAGCCCATCCGCTGAGAAAGGCTGCTAATGACCATAACCCCCACTTCCACCAGCGCTCAGATCCCACTGCTTTGAGGGTGAAGATGATCGAAAAGACCTGCAACACCAGGCTGATTACATAAGGTTGGAATTCGAAGCCTGATACCCACCACAAAAAGCCCGGGTAAATGGTGAACAGCAATGCCAGAAAGAAATTCATACTTCTTTGTTTTGGCCACAGCAGGTGAAAGAGCCACAACCCCGCTAAACCGCTGATCAGCCTCCAAAGATAGAGTGTAAGAATGTATAGTAAAGCATTCAGCCCGAAAAGCCCAAAAAGTGCTTCATATAATGGTCCGCGGATTGGACGGGTGTGCAGAGTGAGTTGGATGAAGGTTTTTGGTCCGTTCACCAATCCATTGTAAATGAAATACCAATCGTCACTATGGAAGGACAACCTGCCGGCGAGCGGAAGGTATACTACGGCCGATACGATTGTTATTAACAAAACTTCCCATAACCAATAGGGCCTGATTTTTTTCAAAAACATGACTTAACTTTTCTGCCAAAAGATCGATATTCTGCTCAGCAAACGCTGGGTAGAATATCGAAATCGACTCAACTGTAGCACCAATAATATCGGTAATGTTTTACCCTGATGCACTCAAACGAAATGGTTCAGTGCATACTTTTCGCACCCCTATGCGGGCAGCGCAGGTCTCGTGCACGATGCGTAAGCGCATCGTCCTTCGAGCTGTTTGCTCTTATCGTTTTCCTTTTTTAATCAAAAAGACTACCATGAATACCGCTGTTGCGGTCAGTACAATGGCCGATCCGGAGACTATATCCAGGTAATAACTGATGTACAGGCCAACCAGCGATGAAAGCGCGCCGATGATGGCCGAGATCAGCATCATAGGCGCCAGCCGGCGCGTGATCAAATAGGCTGTGGCAGCCGGAGTGACCAACATGGCTGCGGCAAGACCGACGCCGACAGTTTGCAAAGAGATGACCACGGTTAGCGCCAGCAGAAGCAGCATAATGTTGCGCAGTAACTCGGCTGGCATTCGCAATGTGGCGGCTAGTACCGGGTCAAATGATATCACCATGAAAGGCCGGTAGAGCAGGAACACTGTTAAAAGAACGATAAAACCCAGGCCAAAGGTCAGCCACAGATCGGTGGTTGAAACCCCCAGCACGTTGCCAAACAGGATATGGCTCAGGTCGACAGCATAGCTGCGGATTGAAGAGATCATTGCCACTCCCAGCGAGAGCGCCGCGGCGAAGAGGATGCCGATGGCGGTATCTTCTTTGATGGCTCCCTGTCGGGAAAAATAACCGATTCCAAGCGCCACCAACGCCGCCGCTACCAGTGCACCGATCAGCAAGTTTCCGCCAAACAGGTAGGCGATTGCCACACCTGGCATGATGGCATGCGCGAGCGCATCGCCGAGGAAGGCCATGCCGCGCAGTACCACGTAGGTGCCCATGACTGCGCACAGGATCCCAACCATTGTGCCAGCCAGCAGACCGCGTTGCATGAAGGCGTAGGTGAGCGGGTGCAGCAGGATATCAATCATATAATCCATCCGCTTCAGTTTCGTGGTGTTCTTCTTCTGGCGGACAACATTCGTCAACCAGCATGGCGCCGTTTTCCATCACCAAAAGCGAACTGCCAAAGGCTCGAACCAGGTTCTCCTGTTTCAATACATCGGCTGCTGATCCAAAAGCAACCAGGCGCTTGTTGATCAGCAGCACCATATCGAACCGGGTGGCTGCCAGGTTTAGATCGTGGGTGGAGATGATGGCAGTAACCTGGCGCTGGCGCAGCCGGTTGAGCAGATCAATGGTGGCTTCCTGCGTGGTCACATCTACACCCGTAAAGGGTTCATCCATCAACAAAATATGCGGTTCCTGTGCCAGGGCGCGCGCCAGGAAGACACGCTGCTGCTGCCCACCGGAGAGATCGCTGATTGATGTTTTTGCCAGATTAGCGATGCTCATTTCTGCCAGGCTGCGGTCGACTGCTTCGCGATCATCCCGGTTGGGTTGGGCGAACCAGCCGCGGGTGTTAAAACGTCCCATCATGACCACATCTCTAACGGTGACGGGGAAGCGCCAATCCACTTCTTCACGCTGAGGGATATAGGCGACGCAGTCTTTGTGGTTGCCTAACGGCAGGCCGTGGATCAGTACCCGCCCTGATTGCAGCGGCAGCAGTCCGACGAGCGCCTTGAACAGAGTTGATTTTCCGGCTCCGTTGGGGCCTACCACAGCGATACGAGCGCCATGTGGAGCCTGAAAGCTGAGATCTTTCAGAACAAGCTTTTCGCCGTAGGCGACATTGATGTTTTCGACTTCCAATCGATGAGGAATGTGCGTCATGAATATTTTTTATAGTCTGAAAATGTTCAGGCTTTTCCGTATAAGGTGGTGTGATAAATGACCGAGCCAATTAACAGCACGACGATTACACCAGCTGTAATACTCGTGATAGGTTTTACAGAACCCGTTTCGCCAATAGCTGACTTTCGATTTTGATCGGCGTTCAGTTTGGCACCAACCGCTCCGGCAACGGGTACAGCAGCGCAGAACATGCACATGATAGTTTCTCCTGTTATTCGGGATGGTCCCGGTTTTTGTACTGGGCGGCGAAATATAAGACATTCCCGGGGCAAAACGTTCGATAGACGAATGAGTTAACGGCAATTGGCGCACACACCAAATAACTGCAGCCAGTGTTCCTTTATGCTGTAGCCGGTGGTGGTAGCAATGGAAGTGATCAACGTTTCCAGGTCGTCACCCTCAAAAAATGTTACCTGTCCGCAGATCTGGCATAAAAGCAAGTGTTGGTGTCCCTGCCCGGTGGTGATGAAGGCCTGGCAACCGCCCGGTTGATGGACTCGCTGGATCAGGTGAAGCTCCTCAAGTTTTTCGAGCGTCCGGTAAACACTTACAAGACCCAATTCTGGGTGGTTTGCGCGGGCTGAGTCAAACACTTCCAGGGGGGTCATTGCTCGGCTGCTGGCAGAAACGATCTCCACCACGGCCCGGCGCGAGCCGGTCAGACGGTAACCATTTTCCGATAAGGATGTTAACCAGTTATTTGCGTTCATGGCTCCTCTTTATTGAAAACCATTTTCAATTATAGAGGCTTTCATCCAACGGGTCAAGGCCGATCCTTTTTCTGAGCATGTATTTCTTCCATCAAAGGTTTTCAAAGGCTTGCGCGGTAGGTTCGCAGAAAAGGTTTATGGCTATAGATTTAATCAACTCTTTCGGTATTTCCTGTGTTATAAATGGCGCAACCCAAGCAGGAGTCAATCTATGGATCGTAGGAATATCCTATTCATCGTATTTGTCAGTCTGATCATCATCGGGATCGCCATCTACCAATATGCCCTGCCGCCCATGCTGTACGGCGCGATTATCGATCCACCCAAAGCTATGCCAGTCTTCACATTGGCCTCATCAAAAGGGCCCATCAGTCTGGCTGATTTTCGCGGCAAGATGACGATCATCTTTTTCGGATTTACCAACTGCATGGACGTCTGCCCGGCTACGATGGCCAAACTGAGCCAGGCGCTGGACAAGCTGGGTGATAAGGCTACCGAAGTGCGCGTAATCTTTATCTCGGTGGATTACAAGCGCGATACACCTGAAACTGTATCAGCTTATGCGGCCAGGTTCCGCCCTGATTTTGTCGGGCTGACTGGTTCTCAGGCTGAGATCGATAGGGTTACCCAGGATTTTGGTATTTATTACAAGTTGGATCAGGCAGATGCCAGCGGCAATTATGAAGTTGAGCATACTGCCATTATGATGGCGTTGGACAAACAAGGTCGTCTTCAAATGACCTGGCCCGCTGAACAGCAGCCTGATGAAATCGCATCCGACCTGGGCGTAATGCTGGGAAAATAACTGCTCAGACAATCAAAAACAGCCTGTCATTTTGGCAGGCTGTTTTTGATTCATGGTTGAATGGGGTAGCCCTGGGTCTTCCAGTCGGTTAGTCCGCCGGCCATACTGGTCACATTGGTGTAACCGGCCTGCTTCAGGATATCTCTTCCGGTTACGCTGATGTTGCCTGAGAGGCAAACCACCACAATCGGTTTATCCTTTGGAATTTCATTCAGGCGGTTTGGCAGTTCACCCAAAGGGATCAGGGTGGTATTGGGGATGTGGAACGAATCCCATTCGGATTGTTCGCGCACATCCACAAAGAAAGCTGCATTGGCCTGATAGATCTGGTATGCCTGTGCAGAGTTGATCTCGGCTGACAGATTGGTCGAGGAGGCAGCCTGGTTGCCTGAGAGAGCGATTAGGGCGATGATGATGACTGCGATTATCACAATTCCGATTTGGGTCGCAGGGCGGCGAAAGAAACTTGAAAACGGATTGGTGCTGGTACGATGGTGACTGATTCTTCTGGGCATGGATTTTCTCAAAAGGATGGGTGCAATCATTGGAAGATAATTGGCCCAAAAGGATACCTTCATCCTGTATAGTGATCTGACGCAGGGTGTCCTGCGCCTTACGCAGAGATTGGGACATCGAGAAACAATGCCTGAATCGCCTGGTTGACAATGGGGCGATTAATAGCCTGGTGGTACCTTGTCTGCCCAGGGCCTGGCTTGTTCGAGTTGGCCTGCCAGCCGTAAAAGAGTGGCTTCATCGCCAAATTTGCTTACAAAGTGCATTCCGACCGGCAGGTTTTCGGAATTCCAATTTAAGGGGACCGAAATGGCCGGCTGCCCGGTAATGTTGAAAACCGGTGTCCAGGGGATGAATTCATAGGTTTGCGCTGCAAGCTGTTTGATGATACCGATTGCTCTCAACAAGCCGCCTCCATCGAAGCTGCCGATGACGTTGATGAGGGCTTTTTCGCTGGCCGAGGGCTGCAGCGATCCGATCAACACTGGCGGCTGGGAGAGGGTTGGTGTCAGCAGCAGGTCGTAGCCTTCAAAGAAACCCGCCACCCCGCGCGCAGCGCTTTGAAGATAGCGCACCGCAGTGGAATATTCCTGGGCGCTGAAGGCTTTCCCCAGCATGCCCAGCAAAAAGCTGACCGGGTCAAAATCACTGGAAGATACTTTTTTACCCGCCAACTGCGCAACCTCTTCCATATCGGCGCGCAATTCCGCTGCTAATACGGTCACGAAAGCCATGTTAAAGGCTTCCTTGTCCAGGGTCGGGGTGGCCTCGATTACTTCGTGCCCCAGCTCTTTTAACAGTACAACGGTCTCTTCCAGGGCTTTTAGCACATCGGGGTGCACATTTTTACCGAGCATGGGTTTGCCGGTAAAGGCAATGCGCAGTTTGCCGGGTTTGGTGGTTACTTCCTGCAAGAAGGGGCGTTCGCGATGCGGTGCGGCATACGGTGCGCCGATATCCGCGCCCTGGGTGGCATCCAGCATCGCTGCTGAATCGCGGACGGAGCGTGTCAGCACGTGCTCGATAGCGAAGCCATGCCAGGATTCACCGATTAGCGGGCCGGTGGGTGTGCGCCCGCGTGTGGGCTTCAGTCCAAAGATGCCGCAGGCTGAGGATGGGATGCGGATCGAACCGCCGCCATCTCCGCCCGAGGCGAGCGGGACGATGCGGGCTGCCACCGCGGCTGCCGAACCGCCCGAAGAGCCGCCTGTGGTCCGGTCAAGGTTCCACGGGTTGTGGGCGGGCCCAAGCGTGAGCGACTCGGTAAAAGGCGTCAGGCCAAATTCGGGTGTGTTGGTTTTGCCCAGGATCACGACCCCGGCTTTTTTCCAACGCACCACCATTTCGCTGTCCACCGTGGCAGGGATATTCTTCATGAGGCGGGTGCCGCTGCTGGTTGGTACTCCCGCAAAGGTGGCCATCAGGTCCTTGAGCAGCATCGGTACCCCGGTGAAGTCTCCATCCGGCAGCGCTTTTTTGGCCGCATCCCGGGCATAGTCGTACATCTTATAAACTACTGCGTTCAACTGTGGGTTGTGTGCTTCAATGCGCTGAATGGCCTCCTCCACCAGTTCAGATGGACTGACCTGCTTGCTGCGTACCAGCTCGGCCAATCCGAGGCCATCATACTTTGAATATTCCGGGAATGCGCTCATGTGAGTCTCCTTTAGGCGGGATGATGAACAATAATACTACATTATATTTCGAAGGATTGAAACTTGAGATGATCGCGAGACACACGAATTTTATGCTTTGGAAGGAGAATTTGTTGGCTTCTTCATCTGGTTAGAAACCTTTTTTGTGCGCAAAATACGATTTGGGTGTCAACGCCACGCTAATTTCTAAAGATCCAGAATTAACGTTAAATTATTCGCCAAAATCGTGGTCGAAGCTGCATCCCATTGCGTCTGCGATGATCTTGAAATCCTGGGCGGAAACTTTGAGGTTCCCAAATCGAAAGGGAGCTCCCCAATGGACCTTGTCGTTGATAAAGGATAATTTTTCGAGTAAAGGTTTGATGGCGATTTCTTTGGTATTAAAGAAGTGAACATCAATTCGAAAAGGGTGGAAGTTGTCGCCCATATCAGCCTGGTAAACTTCACCGTTCTTGATAATGCCAATGGCAGTGAACATTTGGCAGGGTTCGCCATCTGGAAAGCTGGTTTTGGGGGAGTAGTAAACAAAACCATCCCCGGCACGAAGCTTTTGGAGAGGTGCTTTTTTACCGTGATTTAATTGCACAAATCCACCCTCAAGACCTATTTGTACATGGGCGCGGGAGACAACCCCGATCCAGAATTGTTTACCTGGCATACCAGCAGCTCCTTGATTTTATACCCTTCACGGTCACAAATTGCGTTTTTTTGCTTAAGTGGAAAACCGCAATTTGTGACCGGGGCATTATAGTATAACGGGTGACGGTAACTGGCGCGTACGAAAATGGTATTCGCCAACAACCCTGGATGGCATGAATGGCCCAGGCTGGTGTTGATCCTGCCTGGGGAAAAGAAAATGGAGGCTCAAAAATGAGTGTGGCAAGGTTTCGGTTTGTGCATGAGTTGGATATGGTAACAGCTTGGTCATGGGTTTTTGACGAATCGGTCAAAAAATTCAATCGTGCGCTGCATGGCGCTGGTGAAGTGGTTTGAAATATTATGGTTGTCGCCTTCATATTTGAACAATTCAACGTATTTTCCGATATCCAGCAGCTGGAAGAAAAGTGTCTCCGAAAACTCGAGCGGCACCTCCTCATCGTCGGTGCCATGATGCAGCTGCAGTGGACCGGAAATTTCGGTGAGAAAGGAGTTTGCTGAGATGGAGGCCCAAAAAGTTGGGTTTTGCTCGGGGGTACCGTAGGTGTCCACCAGGCTGTGCCAGGTGGGGCCTTTTGCCAATGGCGTAGGGATGGCGACTGCATTGGGTCCGCGTCTCCATTTGGTGAGCAGATCAGGATAGGAAGCAACCACGCCACCCCAGATCACCCCGGCTTTGATATCCTTACTGATTACCATCACACGCAGGGTAATGTACCCGCCCATGGAGTGCCCCCACATACCCATGCGTTGAGGGTCGGCCTGCGGGAAGCGTTTCAGGCTAGCGACGGCGTTGAGCACATCGATGACATAATCCGGGCTGCTATAGGCGCCCCTGGCGATTCCTTCAGACTGGTCATGCCCGCGATAATCGGGGCGGTAAATAATATAACCACTGCGCGCAAGGTTGTCGACGTATGCGATATAGCGCTCGGTGGTGCGATATTGTTGGGGCGGGATGTAACCATGGTTGAAGATGATGACCGGCCAACCGCTGGCGGGCTTTTCTCCATTTGGAATGGTCAGCAGCCCGTTAATTTTCAGCCCTTCAGAAAGATAGGATGCGATATAACGTTTGTAATTTGAGCCGGCTGCCAGTTCATTTTCGATCATCAGATCGCTGCCGGGGTAGTTACCGGCCCGCATCGCCTGGATAGACAGAGGATTGGGGATTTCTGTAGCGGTTGGGGCCGTGGTGGGTGTGGGGGTGTTTGTTGGCGGCGGAGGTGTTACGGATGGTAGTGAAATCGTTGCGCTGGGTGGAGGCGTAATGCTGGCCGGTGGAATTGTTGGGACAGGCGCGCTGCATGCCGCCATTTGTATGACTAACAAGACAAGCAGGTATCTCCAAGCAACCGTTTGAGTTGTGTTCAATTTTGCCCGGTGTAAAAATGACTCTGGTAGAGGATGCAGCCCAATAATGTTGATGTGTGTTTCCTGTTAATAAGTTTTGTGTGTTGTCTGAACCACATCGTGCGGGAGCCGGGACTATCGCAGATTTACGCTGATTACGAATGGCGCAGATTAGATCAAGACCAGGGCGAGATTGTCATGTCAGGAGATCTGTTTTACAGGTATCAGGATGACGGTAGGACAGGGTTGTGACTTTTAATATTCAGATTGGGTCGCATTGGGTAACACTGGGTAACATTGGGTCGCAGATTTGAGGTTATAAGCCTCGTGTTGAAGAAGTGGATAGTTTTTTTCTCGTGAACACGCGAACACTGGCTGATCGAGGTACAAGCGCAGAGTGAAGAATTCGGTGAGCGAATCAATCCTGTGATGATGCATAGGATTAGTATACAAATGTTCTAAGAAGTTGTCAATGGGAAATTGCATGGGGGGGGCGTTGTCTGAACCGCAGATTTTTGTCTCGTGTGGGAACCGGGACTATTGGATTTCGACCGGTAGGTTGGCTCCGATTAATAGGAATTTTGTTCGCGCTATTGCTGACCATACCAGATTCCAATGGTTTTCTGTTGGAAAATGTCAAGCATATCGAAATGATCAGGTTTCCTGGACAGA
>CAIMZS010000618.1 GCA_903846015.1 uncultured Anaerolineae bacterium
AGCTGGATGGTTGTAACGATGATAGTGAGTTTCTTGCAGAATTTCTTGAGTAAGTTCGAGTTGGATGGTCATCTGACAATATTATCAAATTACCAAAAATCTGTGAATTAAATCCGCAATTTGTGACCGTGGTCAGTATAGATAAATGATTTATTCGAATTCATACGACGCATCAATCCAGCCCTTCATGCCCTGGCGCAAAATCTCACGTCCATCTGCGGTTGCGCCCATGCCATATAGGAACCCACTTCGAGGCACTTCATAGGGTGGGTCTTTGGCAAAGTTAACCCCGTCCGCCAGGTCTTTCACAAAGCGCTCGGCGATGCCCGGCTGAGTCTGTGGCAGTGTGATGCAAAAATGAAACCCGGGCGGGTTTTGACAGCCGTTCATGCGCCAGCCCTTTTTATCCAGGTAATCATTGATGAAATAGGGATCCACCACGTCTGAAGTCATGCTGATCAGGAAGGTTGTCTTCCCCATGATGCGCAGCTCGGGTATTTTGGCGATGCCTTCACGGATTTTGTCTGCTGTGTCCATGATCGCTTTGGCGGCTGTAAGGTAACCATCCTCACCCATGCTGACCATTGCCGCCCACATCGCTGCGCTCAGTCCGGCTGAGCGGCTGCCCTGAATGGTGGGAGATGCATAGATGCCCCCTGACCAGTCTTCCTGCGCAAAGTACATGTAGCGGCGCAAGTCTTTGTTACGGAAATTTACTGTTGACGTGCCTTTAAGGGAGTATCCATATTTGTGGGTGTCACAGGAGATCGAGGTAACCCCTGGTAAGCGGAAGTCGAACACGGGGACTTCATAACCCAGCTTTTCGATCCAGGGTAAGATAAATCCGCCCAGGCAGCCATCGACGTGCAATCCAATCTTGTGTTCCAGCGCCAGTGCGGAGAGTTTGCTGATCGGATCAACTACGCCGTTGGGGTAGGTTCCAGCTGTTGCAGCCAGAGCCACTGTATTGGGTGTGATCTGAGCGCGCATGGCCTCAACATCGGCTTCAAAGTCTGCGTTCACCGGTACGCGGATAACTTTCATCCCCAGGTAATGAGCAGCCTTCAAGTGGGCAGGATGGATGCTCGTCGGGGCGATGACCTCTGGTTCGGTGATACCTTTCTGGTCGCGGCCCCATTCACGATAGACAAACATGGCGTTGTAGATGCTCTCGCTGCCCCCTGATGTGATCGCGCCAGCCACATAGTCAGAAGGATTGATCTTGCTTACTTCTTCAGCATGCAGCATCTTGGCTACCATTGCCAGTACCTCGGCCTCAAATTTGGTGCCGCTCGGGCACAAGTCACGCTGCAGCAGGTTGATGGAAGAGTACATGCTAAAAACTTTGTTTAGAAAGGCATAATGTTCCATGCCTCCATGATACATGGTGCCAGAGCATTGCCCGGTCTGCCATTTTTTATTCTCTTCTTCAGACATAAAAGTGATCTCTTTCAAGATCTCGGCTTCATCCCGGCCCTTTTCGGGCAGGCTGTCGCATTTCATGAAGAGTTTGTTATAGGGGTGCATATCGCCAAATAAATCCATTGATTCTTGTTCGTCAGACATTTTTACTCCTTTGAATGCTTCTATTTCGTGGCCGTGGCCGTGCTGGAACCGGCACTATCGCTAGAACTTTTACATCTTATTCAGAGCGTGAAATATTGGCCGGATTTTGTCTTTGCTGGCCATAAATTGTGCAAACATACGATCGTAGATGGCGCGCTTGCTTGGGTCAGGCTCGAAGATTCGATCAAATTTGATCATGTTCGGGATATCTTCCAGCTTTATAAGCCCAAGGCGGTTGAATGCCAGCAGCGCCACACCAACTACATTGTTGTTACGCGGGTCGGCTTGCCTGTGCATCGGAATTCCGATTACATCGGCCATGATCTGTGACCAGACATCCGAAAGCGCGCCGCCGCCGGTCAGTCGCCAGTATTGTATCGGTCTGCCAATCATTTTTTCAGATGGGCCGCGCAGCCAGCGCCAATTCATCGATAAGCCCTCAAAGACAGCCCGGGTCATGTGGGCGCGGCTGGTCTTATGCGAAAGGTTCAAAAAGCCACCACGCATATACTGATCTTCGCCAGGAGAAAGGGTGCCGTTAAACCAGGGTAGGAACAGAACGCCCTCGCTGCCGGGTGGCGCTTGAAGGGCAAGCTGGCTGGCGCGCTCATACATATCGGTGGGAACTCCCCCCGTATCAAAACCGTCCTGGGCGAAAACCAGGTTTTTCAGGTAAGCATCCAGCACCTTTCCGTTATTGGTTAATTCACCCCAGAAGAGATAGCGCCCCTTGATAGCGCTGGGCATAGTGGCCATCGAACTGTTTAAATCAGTCTTTTTATGGTGTACATGCGCCGCCAGGTAGCCTGATGTCCCCATCACCGCAGCCGGTTCAGAATCGGCGATAGAGCCAGCACCAATTGCGGATGAGCTGTTGTCGTTAACCCCGCAGATAACGACCGTGCCAGGCGCAAGCCCCAGCTCGCTGGCGATGGATGCTGTTATGGGACCCAGGATTCCGTCGATTGGCAGCAGGTCTGGCAGTTTTTCACGGTCGATGCCCCCCATTTTGAGCAGCCAGGGATCGTATTCCTGCATATCCAGCCGGCGGTTATCCACCATCATCATTGGCAATACGGTGTTTTGCGTGGCAGCAAATTTTCCCGTCAGGCGCATATTGATGTAATCCATTGGCTCGAAAAACTTATACGTTCGTTTGTAGATATCCGGTCGCGCATGTTTGATGAAGAGCATGTGACCCAGCGCATCGATTCCTTTGAGTGTTGGGGGGAAGCCCGCAATATCAATGTACTTGAGTAAGGTGCTCAGTTTATATCCTTGAATGTTAGGAAAGCCTTTAACAACTGCGTTGTTGTACGGTGCCCCTCGCCCATCCATCCAGGAAATAACATTCATCAAGGGCTCACCGTTCTCGTCCACTGGCAATGTGACTGACCACATGCTGGTGACCGCGATGGCAATGATTGCTGCCGGGGCTACCCCGGATTCCCTGATCACCTGCCTGATGCAGGTTGTAATGGTTGACCACCATTCTGCCGGGTCGTGTTCTGCGCCCCCATCAGGGAGAAAGAATAACTGGACAGCCGCCGATGCGCTGCTGGCTACCCTTCCTTCTTGATCAACCAACCCGACTTTGGGACCGCCAGTGCCTATGTCGATTGCCAGAACGTATTTTTTCATTTCGCGCTCATCCAGCATGGTTGAACTCTCCTTTGTGATTAATACACGGCATTATATCCTGTGCAGTGACCAGGACCATACGAGAAATAGATCGAATATCGTCAAAAAGTGAAGACTTCCCGGTTTTGCCCCATAAATAATTGTAGAATCAAAAAACGCCCCCGTAACCGGGGACGTTTTTTGATCTTGCTTGTAAAATCCGGGAGTAAGTAAGAATCAGGCCTTTTCGACCGTGAAGGCTTGTTTGCGGATACTGTATTTACCGGCTTTCGCAAGTACCTGGCCGACAAACTGCTCGGGCACATCCACCAGGGTATGTTGATCTTCGATGAAAATCTTGCCGATGGTGTTGCCAGGGATATCGGCGTGATAGGCAATGGCGCCTACCACATCCGAGGGGCGAATGCCGTGCATTTTGCCCATGCTCATGGTGAGGCGCACCATGCCGGTTTCGTGGGATGAACCGCCGAACTTGGCACCAGGGAAGCCTTCACGGCTGCGGATAAAGGCGGGGCGTTCGGTGCCGGGTTTTCCGGGCGTGAAGGGGCGTTTTTCAGTATGAGACGTTTTTCCGGTTGTGTCGTGGCGGGTGCTGCTGGGACGCAGGTGGGCGGGACGGGTTTCAACCAGTTCAGTGATCGGGGCGATCGGGCGCTGTTTTTCATCACCACGGGCGATCTTAAGGGCCACTGCGGCGATCTCAAGCGGGTCAACACCTTCAGCGACCAGTTTCTCGACGATGACTCTTTCAGTCTTGCAGCGTCCGCGCGCCAGCCAGACGGTGATCTGTTTGGTCAGTTCAGCTTCGCGGCGGGCGACAATTTCTTCAGTGCTGGGAAGTGTGCCCTGGATGAGTTTCGAATGGGTAAATCGCTCGATATCCTTGACGCGGCGCTTCTCAAAGACCGGTACAAGCGAGATGGCGATACCGGTTTTCCCGGCACGCCCGGTGCGGCCAATGCGGTGGACATAGATTTCGGCATCATCTGGCAGGTCATAATTGAAGACATGCGAGATGTCATCGATATCGAGGCCGCGCGCGGCAACATCGGTCGCAACCAGCACCTTGATCTGCCCGGCGCGGAAGCGGTTGAGGGTTCGTTCGCGGGCATCCTGATTAAGGTCGCCGTTCAGCACCTCGGATGGAAAGCCGCGGGTGGAAAGCTCATTGGCCAGTTCCCCGGTCCCGGCGCGGGTGCGCACAAAAATCAGGGCGGATGAGATTTCCTCGACTTCAAAAAGACGGGTTAAAGCAGCGGTTTTTTCGCGTTCATTGACCAGGTAATAGCGTTGTTCAGTGGCGGCGACGGTGACCTGTTCGCGTTGAATGGTGACCGACTGCGGATTGCGCATGTACTTATCTGCCAGGCGGCGGATGGGGGTTGGCATGGTGGCAGAGAAGAGCGCCGTCTGGCGTTCGTCTGGGGTGGCCGCCAGGATGGTTTCGATATCTTCGATGAAGCCCATTGAAAGCATTTCGTCGGCTTCATCGAGTACCACGGTGTGGATGGCACTCAAATCAAGTACGCCGCGGTTCATCAAATCGATCAGGCGGCCAGGGGTGCCGACTACGATATCCACGCCACGGCGTAGTTCGTTGATCTGTTTGATGTAAGGCGCGCCGCCGTAGACGGCCAGTACCTGGACTTTGCAAAATTGCCCGAAGGTGCTGGTGGCATCGGCGACCTGCAAAGCCAGTTCGCGGGTGGGGGCCATGACAAGCGCCTGGGGTGCGCGTTTGCCGGGCTGAATATTTAAATTGTTGAGGATGGGGAGGGCGAAGGCGGCAGTCTTGCCAGTGCCGGTTTGGGCCTGGCCGATCACGTCGACGCCGGTGAGCATGAGCGGGATCATGCCTGCTTGGATGGGGGTGGGTTCCACATAGCCAAGCGCAATAATGGCCTGCACCAGTTCCGGGCGCAGGTTGAAATCGATAAATTCGGTTGTCATCAAAACTCCTGTAATGTGCGCGCACATCCCGGCGGGATGGCGCGGAAAAATGGGAACGTTCTGATGACTCCGTCGAATTTCTTGCCTGCATCGACCGGCCCTCACGGGCGGATCGTCCCTGTGGACTTGCGTCCTTCGCAACAAAAATGCCCGACCTCAGTTTCATCGGGCAATCATTCGGAATATCAAAACATTGTCCCAAGCATATGCTCTCATGTTACCAGAGCGGATCGTATTATACCACATAATAAAAATAATGTGTAAATCAATATCAGCAAAAAATCGGCAATTTTCGGGATGAAAACTGCCGAGACTTAAATCGGCTGCTCCGCGTTACAGGCATTCAGAATAATTCTTGCATCGATTGGCGATCAACTATCGCCGATTTCGCAAGATTTTCTCAAACATTAAACTCTCGCGAAGCGGTTGTTCCATCAGTGAACTCGGCGTTCTCAGTGTTAAGGCTTTCTGCGATAGTGCCGGTTCTAGCACGGCCGATAGTGCCGGTTCTAGCACGGCCGATAGTGCCGGTTCCAGCACGAGGTGGTTCAGACTCTTGCTCTTGCTCTAATCTGCGTAATCATCGTTACGCAGATTAGAGCAAATTCAAACGCATTGACAGCCATTCTCATGCTGAGACCAGGGATCTATTTCATGTTGCGTTCGTACCACCAGTCTTCGGCGTGGAGGTAAGTGAGCAGAGCCTGGGATGCGGCCCAGCGAAGAGGTTCGGGGGGCCAGGCGATGGGGTCGCGGTTGACGAACCAGATGGAGGTCAGGTCGGTTTTGCGTTCCAGCAGCAGGTCGGAGATGGTCTGCCCGTTGAGATGGGTGGGCGCAACGCCGTGGCCCACGCAGCCGAGACTATACCAGGCGCGTTGATCGCCGACCATACCGATGGCCGGGGCCATTTGAAGTGTTACGCTGACCGGGCCGCCCCAGCGGTAGGTGAACTTGATCCCTTTGAGTGTTGGGAAGAGCTTGATGGTGTTGTTTTCCAACTGCTCGAAGGTGGTTTCGTTCATGTCACGCTGCATGTCGCTGCCGAAGGCCAGTGAGACGTCGCTTCCGCCGATGGCGATGCGGTTATCGGCAGTGAGACGCAGGTAGTGCACCAGGTTGCGGGCATCTTCCAGACCCTGGCGGTGCTGCCAGCCGATGGAATCGAGTTGGGCCGAGGTAAGGGGCTCGGTGATGACCATGTGGGTGAAGGCGGGCACCTGCTTGTTCCATATCTCGGGGATGAGGTGGGAATAGGCATTGGTGGCGAACAGGATCTTATCAGCAGTGACGGTACCCTGCGGGGTTTTGAGCACGAACCGAGCTCCGCGTTGGATCTCGCTGACGGGTGAATATTCGTAGACGGATGCGCCGGATGCCTGGGCAATTCGTTTAAGTTCGCGTACCTGTTTGGCGGGGTTGAGGATGCCGCAGCGCGGCTCACTCCAGGCGCCAAGTACCAGCGGGCTGTTCACTTCGGAGCGGGCTTTGTCCTTGTCAATCCATTCGATTCCGGTGGCTCCCAGGCTGGTGAGCAGTTCCAGATCGTGATGGATGCGTTTGACGTAGCCTTCGGTGGTGGCAAGGCGCAGGAAACCTGTGTATTCAAAATCACTCTGGATGTCATGCTCGCGAATCAGGTCGCGCACCAGGTCAACGGCACGTTCGCAGTAGTGATGGGCATCGATGGTGCGCTGCTTGCCGAAGAGCATGGCGGTGACTGCCGGCTCAAGGCCAAAGAGGGTCATGGCAAAGCCGCCATTCCGCCCACTGGCGCCAAAACCGATTACTTCGGCTTCCAGGACTGCCACGCGCATGCTGGGCTCGGCTTTGCGAAGGAAATAGGCGCTGGAGAGACCGGTGAAGCCGCCGCCTATGATGGCAACATCGACTGTGATGTCGCCTGTCACAGGCGGGTTGGGTGTGTAGGAGCCATAGCTGTTGAGCCAGTAGGATTTTTGGGTGTAGTCAATTGGCATGGTCGCTTTGTCCTTTCTTGTGGCCGTGGCCGTGCTAGAACCGGCACTATCGCTGGAACCGGGAACTCATGAGTTGATTGAAAAGATGTTGTTTCTCGCCAGGGTGGTTATATATCGATAATATCGGCCAGGTCGCTTAGGGTGTCCAGTAATACAACAAGGTCAGCGCTGCTGCGGTAGATGCCGCCCCGGACGAAGACCAGCGAGCCCGTGCGAACGACGTTGATCTTGCCAGGATTCATCCAGTCTTTTGTTAATAGTTCCGCCAGGCGTTGTCGCAGGCCGGGGTTGACTACCATAGCACGGGCAAAGGTATTGGGTCTACTGCTGAAGGCTATGCGTTGATCGAAAAGATCACCTGAAACAGGCGGTTTGTTCACCAGCAGTCGGGTCGGGCGTGTTTTCAGCGTCAGTGAGCCTTGTTTGCGATTCTGGATGACCATCTCTACCACGGCTGAGGTATTGGCGCGGTTATAGCCCTGGCGCGTCATGGTGGGATCGTCGCGATAATGGAGGGTGAGGCTGCGGCCGCGATAGACCCCGGTAACTTTTCCGGGAAGTGACCCCTGGAAGAAATCTTTGCGTCCAGGCGTGTATTTTAATTCTTTCAGGCTGGCCAGTTCGCTCAGGGCGAGTTCGCGAGCAGCATTGCGCCTGCGAACGATGATGACGAGGGTAACGAGCAGGACCGTAACAACAGCTACGGGGAGTGCGATTCTGAGTATTTCAGCAGGGGTCATGCGGGCGTATTCCTCGTGGTTGTATGCGGGCGACGATGAAAAAAGTATACCATTTTTGACCGTTTTGCGTTCTGAGGGATGAAAGCTTATCAGCGATCAATTTTTCTTCAGCCAGCTCATGGCTTTGCCCAATAACGCTATCGATATATTGTAGCCAAAATCGGAATCATAATTTCTATAATAACATTCAGTGTTCATGACGAGGGCAAGATGGAGTGTGTAGAGCTGGCATCTTTGTTCTTCCTGGTGTGTGAAGGATGTCTTGCCATAGCCGCGCATGCTGTCAGAAATGCCATCACTGAATATCGTCCTGAATTGTGCTTCCATCAGGGGATCGGCCCAAAGAGCCCTTTCAAAATCAAGGATGCCGGTGATCTTGCCGTCCTGCACAAAGAAATTGGAGTTCCACGCGTCCCAGTGCACCAGCTGTGGTGTGGTAACGGTCTCCAGAGAGGCGGCGTGCTTCAGGATGGCAGTGCGGATATCGTCAACCCCGAATCCATAATCGACGTTTTTTCTTTTCCCATCATCGAGGACAGAATCCATGATCTTGATGAACGCGTCTTTCCAGTTATTACTGCGAAGATCGCTGTTTCCCTCATAACCGAAATAGGTGCCGGTGAATCCATTGATTTCACGGACGATCGCGCCAATGCGCATTTCGATTTCGATTTGAGTTTCTGGTGAAAGCGATTGTTTCACGTGTATAAGATTATCTCCGGCCAGCTTTTCCATAAAGAAATAATCTGAGTCGCACAAATCGCGAGATTGGTCGAAAAAGTAGATTTGGGGCACTGGAATGGCTGGGTTTTCACGAACCAGGCGCATGGCAGAGACCTCGGTATCCATGATATTCTTTTCGTAAATCAGAACTTCAGCATCTTGTGGTGGCGCTATCTTAAGGATGACTTCCCTGCTGTCAGCAAGCCGTATACAATAGGCTACATTAAACCAGCCTTCTTTTAGCTCGAGCACGGCATCTTCGCCGTCTGCAAGCTTTGTGCCGCCAAAGGCTCTTTCAGCCATTCTTCCAAGCTGTTCGCGCGTCTTTTTGTTTTTTGTTTTGCTTTCCATAGCATGTCTCACTTTGCCACCGAATTGTAAAAAGAAATAACCCTGTAGATTCTCTCTTGATATTTTGTGACCAATGTTGCTCGTTTTAATAGCGTGAATTTTGGAGTGATGATTGCTAAAGCGCCTGTCTCAGTGTTCTTCGGGAATGACAATTAAGCGAAAGTGTGACACTATTAACCATATACAATCCCGAATTGTACTCGATGTGACATATCTCCTGGTGACACCACTGCCCGATTAGAAGCTGCTATTCCGCATCCGTGGGCAATTCTATATCAATCCATCCGGCCATGCGCGGCAAGCAATGGCCGGGAATGATGAGCTTGCATTTATTTCAAAGGAGCGTTTCATGAGTGCTAATGGAACATCGGAAAAAATTTTGTACCTCGATCCCACGCTTCCGCTTGCTGAACGCGTTCAGGATTTGCTCTCCCGGCTGACCCTGGAAGAGAAACTCGGGCAATTTATTCACCCGGTCAAGGGTATCCCGCGCCTGGGCATCCCGGCCTATAATTTTTGGAGCGAGGGGCTGCACGGTGTGGGCCGAAATGGGCGAGCCACGGTCTTTCCACAGGTCATTGGCATGTCTGCCACTTGGAACCCGGAACTGGTCAAAACCATCGCGGCGGCGATTGGCGACGAAGGCCGCGCCAAGTTCCACGAGACTCTGCGCGTTAAAGGCGAGACCAACCTGTACCAGGGTCTGACTTTTTGGTCGCCAAATATCAATATTTTCCGCGACCCGCGCTGGGGGCGCGGGCAGGAAACCTGGGGCGAAGACCCCTTCCTGACGGGGGAGATGGGCACAGCTTTTGTATGCGGTTTGCAAGGCGAGCATCCGAAGTACCTGCGGGCAGCGGCTTGCGCCAAACATTTTGCTGTTCACAGTGGGCCGGAAAAATACCGTCACAGCTTCAACGTCAGGGTCAGCCGACATGATCTATACGCCAGCTATCTGCCAGCCTTCAAAAAGCTGGTTACCGAAGCCAAAGTCGAAGCGGTGATGGGTGCCTACAACCGCGTATTAGATGAGCCGTGCTGCGCAAGCCCGCTGCTGCTGCAAGATATTTTACGTGGCGAGTGGGGCTTCGCCGGGCATGTCACGTCTGATTGCTGGGCGCTGTCTGATCTGCATGGCGCGCATCATGTTACTTCCGGTCCAGTGGAAACCGCCGCGCTGGCGCTCAAAACCGGCTGCGATATTTCCTGTGGCTGCACCTATGACCATCTGGGTGCAGCGCTCGAACAGGGCCTGATTTCCGCTGCGGATATTGATCTGGCGCTTTCCCGCACGCTGGCGACGCGTTTTAAACTGGGCATGTTCGACCCGCAGGAACAGGTACCCTACGCTGCTACGCCCATGTCGGTGGTTGGTTCCAAAAAACACCGCAACCTGGCGTATCGCGCTGCGCTCCAATCGGCAGTTTTGCTCAAAAACGAGGGCAATACACTGCCCGTTGGGGGGCAAGTCAGGAGTATTTTCGTTACAGGGCCGGCCGCGGCTAGCCTGGATGTGCTGCTTGGCAATTATTATGGCGTCAATACCCAGATGACGACTCTGTTGGAAGGCATCGTGGGACGCCTGCCAGAAGGCATCAAACTGGAATACCGTCCCGGCTGCCAATGGACGCAGGAAAGCCTTTCCCCCTTGAATTACGCTGAGATGGAAGCCGCGGCGTCTGATCTGACGATTGTTTGCGCCGGGACTTCTCCCTTGATGGAAGGCGAGGAGGGCGAATCGATCCTGACTGCCGAGAGCGGCGATCGGGCACAGATCGAACTGCCGCTTGTGCAGCAGAATTTCATTCGCAACTTGTCGGCGCGCGGCGCGCGCATCGTGCTGGTGCTGACGGGTGGCAGCCCGATCGCCCTGGGAGAAATAGCGGAAATGGTGGAGGCTATTTTGTTCGTATGGTATCCTGGCCAGGATGGGGGGCGCGCCGTTGCCAGCCTGCTGTTCGGAGATGCGGTTCCCAGCGGAAAACTGACTATCACCTTCCCCCAATCGACTGCAGATTTGCCGCCTTTCGAAGATTACAGTTTGGCCGGGCGTACCTATCGCTATACCGAAAAAGAGCCTTCGTTCCCCTTCGGGTTTGGTTTGTCGTATACCCGGTTTGAATATGGCGGGATTAAGATTGCCCGGGCGGGTGTTTTGGCGGCTGGCTTCCAGGTTGAGGTGACGGTCAAGAATACCGGCGAGGTGGCGGCAGATGAAGTGGTGCAGCTTTATTTAAGCGCGCTCGACACTCGCCTGCCGGCACCCCTTAACCAGTTGATCGGTTTCCGGCGCGTGAGCCTCAAGCCGGGGCAGAGCAAAACGGTCAGATTGGCAGTCGAACCTGAAATGCTGATGCAGTTTGATGAGGACGGCCGCCAAATCCTGGAGCCGGGCAAATTCCGCCTGACTGCCGGGGGGTGTTCGCCTGGCGCGCGCGGTGTAGCGCTCGGCGCGGCGCAGCCGGTCACGCTTGAGTTTGAAATCCCGTAAAATGTGTTCATTACCCGTGCAGAATCGGGTACCATTATGCCAATTCATCTGGTGAAATAAAGATGGGCATGGAAAATTCGATAGTCCCGGTTCCAGCACGAGGCGAATGAGCGCCATGCTATAATTTTAACTGATGTTACGCTTGGTGAAGGATGAGCGCTCAACGGGGTGATTATTGCACAGGCGCTGATGTTTGACAAGATGTCACTTATTTTTACAACAAGCTGCCCGGTGGAGTTAACCCTTGGGGGATATGTAGCCTGGGCTTGGAGACAAGCGATGGTCTGCTCTGCAAGGTTGCCGTAAGGCTGTAAAAACGCGAATATGACTATAATGAAATAACCAATTTTCACCTCGTCAGTCACAAGTTATATCTTTTCGCGCAATACGAGCTGGTTGCTTTGCGTTCCGGTCACCCACCTTGGGAAGAGAGTTTATGGCATTGGATATTACTACGCTGGCAGTTGTGTTGTTTATTTGTAATATTCTTCAGATCGCGGCATTGTTTGTGCAGGTAAAACTGGCTACCCGCTTCAATGGCACTGGGTGGTGGACGGTGGGTATTGGTTTGCTTGCGTTGGGGTTTCTGGCTTTGAACTTGCGGAGGGTACCCGGGTTTATTACGATTGGGGTTTTTTCCAATAACTTGCTTTTTGTGAGTGGACAAGTCTTGCTATACGTTGGTTTGTTGCGTTTTTTTGAGCGGCGCGAACGCGGCAGGATAATAATCCTCTTCCTGGTAGCCTATGCGCTGGTGGATACCTTCTTTGTCTTCATTTTTGATAATATTGTCTGGCGTGGATCGATTTTATACCTGACGATTGCAGGATTGTCCTTATTGACCGCCTGGTCGCTGGGGAAGTACAGACCGCGCGTGATGATCGCCTCGTCCAATTTTTTGGCGGCAGCATTTATCTTGCATGGCTTGGTGTTTATTATCGGGTTTTTGATGGGTATCCTTTTACCACCTGCGACCAATAGCCCGACAACCAATAATCCTGCCCAGGTGCTGGGGATCCTGGACGGTTTGATCGCAACGACCTTGTGGACATTCGGATTCATCCTGATGGTTAACCAGCGGCTGAATGCTGACGAGCGCCAGACACGAGAAGAGCTGGAGCTGATATTCCACGCCAGCCCCGATGCTGTGGTACTTACGAGCAGGGAGGATGGGTGCCTGGTGGAAGTCAATGATGGCTTCACGACCCTGAGTGGTTACAGCCGCCAGGAGGCGCTGGGTAAATACATGCTTGATGATTTGCATTTTTGGAAATCATCCGCCGACCGGCAGAGGTTGTTAGACGAATTGGACAGGAACGGGGCATGTAAGAACCTGGAATTTGAATTCCGTCGAAAGGATGGCAGTGAGCTGACGGCGATTCTTTCTGCCCGGCTGATTGTGGTGCGCGGCAAAGACCATATCTTGGGCGTCATTCACGACGTGACAGAGCGAAAAATATTCGAGACCCGTTTGCAGAAACAGGCATCGACCGATGTGTTGACTGGTGCAGCCAACCGGCGCTTCTTTATGGAGGCAGCGAGTTATGAGCTCCAGCAGGCGCCGCACCTGGAAAGGTCGCTTTCGGTGGCGTTGATTGACGTGGACCATTTTAAACAGGTCAATGATACCTATGGGCACAAAGAAGGCGATCGTGTGTTGGCGGGCTTTACGCAGTTATGCTTGCAGAACATCCGCGAGGGTGATATTTTGGCGCGTTTTGGTGGCGATGAATTTGCGTTGATGCTACCCAATTCAGGGGCAGAGAAGGCTGTTGCCATTGCCGAACGTATTCGCCAGGCTTTGGCTGTTTCGGACCTTACACGTGAGAACGCGCCGTATACAGTCACCATCAGCGTGGGAATTGCCGAGATTCGCGGCAAGACCGATACGCTGGATGAGATCCTGGGGCGCGCTGACCAGGTGCTGTACCGGATGAAGGAGTCTGGGCGCAATCGGGTGGGAATTTACGAGGAAGTTTAGTAGGACTGATTCGTGCGGCAATTGTATAGATCTTGAAAAACCTCAATCTGCCTCCAAGCGGGTTGAGGTTTTTTTATGGTTGATGGTCGAGAACCGCCAGGATGGAAGCCAAATCCCAATAAGGTGATTTTGAGGATTTTGAAATCTGGCCTGGTAGGGACCAACCCGTTCAGTACGCATGGGGCGTTGTTGGCGGATATTCAAAAGGGGATTTTTGGCCATTCAGCCAGTTTGCAGTCGGGTGACTTTCAGGTGGCGGCCTCTAAAATTGGGGCTGGGTCATTTGCTGCGGTGAGCGCGGCGCCGGGCTGGTATCAGTTGGTGTTGGCGCCGGTTAATTTCACTTATATTAACTGATGTTACGCAGCCTTGAGAGTTTGCAACTCATCGAAAGCCACGCGAATAGCCTTGAGATATAAATGTGCCCGCAATGCAAAATGATTGAGATACGCTCTGGATGGCCGAGTTTTCATTGCTGCACGCCGATGGCTACGCGGCTTCAGGCAACAGCTACGCCGTTTACGGCACCCTGACCCGCGTGGCATCCTTCCTGACCCAGGCGCTCTTCGCTCTGAACGAGCGTTATTTTATGAGTGACAAAACTGCCTTGAAAGAGCTGGCAGACTTCAGATTGCTGCCTGAAAACTATATCGAGGGGCTGACGACCGTGCTGGCGCATACCGGGCAGAGTATACCCGAGCTGCAGACTTCGGTTGCCCGGCTGCGCGCGCTGTGGTCAGCCGTGCGGGAGATCAGCGCGGGGGAATAACGTTCATATAACCAAAACAATCACATCTCCCGGATCTTCGTACCCGGGTTGATCCGACCTGTGAGTAAATACGCTCAACCTTCGTGTCTGAACCGGCCCTGCTAGAACGGGCACTATCGCAGATTAGAGCAAACTTTATCTGACCAAGCCTTAGATGATCTTACGTACTATCTGCTAGAAACCTTCCAGCTTACTGAAATCGGCGGAGCCCCTGGAGAGACTGGCGATGCGCTGCAAAAGCCCCAGGCGGTTTTCCCTGACGCGGGCATCATCGGCCATCACCAGTACCTTGTCAAAAAAGGCGTTGATGGCTGGGATCATGGGCTGGAAAGCGTTCAGGAAGTCATCCACGGAACCGGCTGAGCTGACGACGGCTTCGGCCTTTTGGAGGGCTTCGAACAGGTTAGTTTCTTCGGCTTCGATAAAATACTGCGGCTGCACGCCAACCGCAGCGCCGGTTTCTTTTTGGCTGCGGGTGATACGGACACAGCGGGCGTAGGCATCCAGGGTGGCGGGCCAATCGGGGCGGGCGACCCAGTTCATGAGCTGCTGGATGGCGCGCAGTGTTCCGGCCGGGTTGTTGGATTGGGTAGAAAGGACGGCCTCAACCACGTCATATTTGGTATCCTGATCGTTCAAGACCACTTTCAGACGCCCTGAGATGAAATCGAGCACCTGGGTACAGGTTTCTTCCGAGACTTGGATGGGTTGGGTGGCGGCGGATTTTTCAACGGCAGCGCGCAAATCAAAATCGACGCCGTTTTCAAGCAAGGGCTGAACGGCGCCAATTGCGGCGCGGCGCAGCCCGAAGGGGTCCTTGGCCCCGGTGGGCGCAAGCCCGGCGGCGAACAACCCGACCAGCGAGTCGATGCGGTCAGCCAGTGCCACTACCAACCCGGCCTGACTGCGCGGGACCGGCTGGTAGTGTTCACCGATCGCAATCGCAACCGTTTCACGTTCGCCGGAGCGCAGGGCGTATTCGCGCCCGATGATGCCCTGCAGAGAGGTCATTTCGGTGACCATCTGGGTGGTCAGATCGGCCTTGGCCAAATAAGCGGCACGGCGCGCATCGACAGTCTGCCAATCATCCAGCCCAAGCATGGCAGATAGTTCACCGGCTAATTTGAGCATGCGTTCAGATTTATCCAGCATCGAGCCCAATTTGGTCTGGAAGATGAGGGTCTTAAGCCCATCGCGGTAGTATTCAAGTGGCTGCTTGATATCCTCGCGGACGAAGAAGTTGGCATCGGCAAAGCGCGCGCCGAGCACGTGTTCGTTGCCGTGCGTGACAATATCGATGTGCTCCTGATCGCCATTGCGGATGGCGATGAAGTAGGGCAAAAGTGTGGATGATTGCGCGCCTGAGGGTAATGGGATGTCGGGCTGGATGGCTAATTTTCGTTCAACCGGGAAGTAGCGCTGGTGCTTTTTCATGGTGGAGATGAGCACATCGCGCGGCAGGGTCAAAAAATCTGGGTTGAAGCTGCCGAGAATAGGAGACGGCATTTCCACCAGGTTGGTGACTTCTGCCAGCAAGCCGGGCTCGATGATGGCCTGTCCGCCAATGGATGCGGCGGCTTTTTTAACCATCTCAACGATCAGGTGCGAACGTTCATCGCTGTCGAGCATGATACTGGCAGCACGCATGATATCGAAATAAGCAGATGCGGATGGAATCGTGATTTCGGGTGACCCGTAGGGGCGCAGCCCACGGCTGATCTTACTGGAGGCAACCCCGGCATATTCGAAGGGCAGCAGCATATCACCAAACAGGGCCACATACCAACGCAGCGGTCGCGAGAAGGCCACGCCGCTGTTATTCCATTTCATCGATTTCTCGAACTTTATCCCAGCCACGAAGCCGGGCAGGGCTTCAGCCAGCACATCCGGCGCGGGGCGTCCTTTCTGCCGGACAACTGCCACCACATAGCGACCGCCTTCGATATCGCGTACTTCCAGCTCGCTGACAGTGACACCCTTGCCTTTGGCAAAACCCATCGCAGCGGGGGTGGCAACGCCATTTTTGTCGAAGGCGCGTTCAGCCGGCGGCCCTTTGACAAGGTCTTCACGGTCGGGCTGCTGGGGCGAGAGTGATTCGACTAACATGACCAGGCGGCGCGGCGTGGTAAAAACCTTGATAGGGCCGTGTTCAAGCCCAAGCTTGCCCAGGAAAACCGGGGCATGTTCACGTAGTTGCGTCAGGGCCGTATCGACATCACCGGCGGGCAACTCTTCCACGCCGATTTCCAGCAAGAAAGCGGCTGGTTGAAGTGTGATCGGAGAAGCCTGGTGTGGAAGCGGTTTAACCTGTGTGACCTGGTTTTCATTGAGAAGTGGATATTCCAATTCTTTGCGTTGTACCAGGTAGGCCTCGGCTACTTTGCGGGCCATTTCGCGTATGCGTCGGAAGTAGCCCTGACGTTCAGTGACGCCGATCGCGCCGCGCGCATCCATGATGTTGAAGGTGTGCGAGCATTTCAGTACATAATCATGAGCGGGCAGCACCAGGCCTTGTTCAAGGCAGGCATTGCACTCACTGGCATACAACTCGTACATCTGTCGCGCCCGCTCCACGTTGGCGATCTCATAGTAATATTTGCTGTGTTCGAACTCTTCACGCCGGCGCACATCGCCGTAATTGATGCCGGGGGCCCACGGCTCACCCCAGATGGAGGGTGCATCGTTGAGCGCAATCAGGATGCGATCGAGTCCATAGGTGATCTCAACCGCCACCGGGTCGAGCGGCATGCCTCCAACCTGTTGGAAGTAGGTGAATTGAGTGATCTCCTGCCCGTCCAGCCATACTTCCCAACCCAATCCCCAGGCAGAGATGGCAGGTTGTTCCCAGTTGTCCTCTACGAAACGGATATCGTGTTCGCGTGGGTCAATGCCGATTGATTTGAGTGATTCGAGGTAAAGTTCTTGTGGGTTGCCGGGATCAGGCTTGAGGATCACCTGGAACTGGTAATGCATCTGCAGGCGGTTTGGGTTCTCGCCATAGCGACCATCATCTGGGCGCACAGATGGTTCCACGTAGGCCACATTCCAGGGCTCGGGGCCAAGTACGCGTAAAAAGGTGGCGGGATTCATGGTCCCGGCGCCAACCTGGGTGTAGTAAGGCTGCCAGATGACACAGCCGCGTTCGGCCCAAAAATTTTGAAGCTGGAGGATGATGGATTGGAAGGTATGTTTTTCAGTCATAATGGTCTACAGTTTCTATATTGAGATTTGGATGGGAAGGAGTGCCGGGTTTGTTGTGAAGATTATACCGTGAAAGAAAGGGTAGATATCATGTTTTTTGAGAAGGGCAGAACAGGTATAACGTGAAAATGCCTTATTTGCAAACCAGCGTCTGTGCGTAGACACAGGCGCTGGTTTGCAAATGGATCTGTTTTGGTTCGTGAACGAGTTAAAAAGAGAAGCGCTCCCCTGGTTTGAGCACATGCACCTGTGCGCCTGTTTCGGCGGTAACACGCGCGGCCCAGTCATCCGGGTTCTGCTTGATTACATCCCAGGTGCTGTAGTGAATCGGGATGACGTGTTTGGGCATGAGCATTTTTACGGCGCGCAGGGCATCATCTGGTCCCATCGTATAGTTATCGCCGATTGGGATAATGGCTACGTCCAGGCCTTCATCGCCAATCAATTTCATATCCCCGAACAGGCCGGTATCGCCGGCAATATAGATTTTTTTGTCATCAGTGGTGGTGAGCAAGAATCCGACCGGGTTGCCACCATTGGAGCCATCCGGCAAAGCCGAACCGTGCAGGGCCAGGGTCAATTTTAAATAGCCAAACGGATAATGATATCCGCCGCCGATGTGCTGGGCATGGGTATTCTCGATACCCTGGCGGCCCATCCATGAGCTGATCTCGGCATTGGCAATCACCATCGCTCCGGTGCGTTTTGCGATGCTGACTGAGTCGCCTACATGGTCGCCATGACCATGCGTGACAAGGATGTAATCAGCGGCGACCTGCTCGGGGTTGACTGTAGCAGCCGGATTACCGTTGAAGAAGGGGTCAATTAATAAGTGCGTTTCGGCAGTTTCCAAACCAAGCGTGGCATGCCCAAACCAGGTTACTGTGTTGCTCATAATGAAAGCCTCCTGAATGGATTTATGGGTAGATTTAGCTACAGTATAGACAAAATCAGGCGCAAGGTCAAATGCAGGATTTTCGTGGTTTAATATTGTAAAAAACATCCTATAATTGATTATCTTATGTTAACGGAGAAGAGACTGTGCCAAAACCTGGTGTAAAAGAACGCTGGAACTATTGGTTTGACAATTTTATGTCGCGCGGCACCCTGGCGCTGATTGGCGGGTTGTCCGCCATCTCGCTCGTCATTATTTTTGTCATGGCTGCCGTTGTCAGTCTTGGAGGGGTTGCGCTGGCGCCCGAAGGCTCCACCGAGGGTTTATCCTTTGCTGAAGCCGCATGGGAAGGGCTGATGCGCACACTGGATGCAGGCACGATGGGCGGCGACGCCGGTTGGGGTTTCCGCATCTCCATGTTTGTTGTCACCGTAGGCGGCGTCTTTTTTATCAGCACACTGATCGGCGTTTTAACTGCCGGGGTGGAAAGCAAAATCGAAGAATTGCGCAAGGGACGCTCACGTGTGCTTGAAACCAATCATACCGTCATCCTGGGCTGGTCGCCGCAGATATTCACTATCATTCCCGAGATCGTTACCGCAAACGAAAATCAATCTAAAAGCGTGATCGCCATCCTGGCAGATAAAGACAAGGTGGAGATGGAAGAAGAGATCCGCGATCGGGTTGGCGCCACCGGCAAGACAAAGATCATTTGCCGGTCTGGCACACCGATCGATCCTTCTGACCTGGAAATTATCAGCCCCCACTCGGCGCGGTCTATCATTATCCTGCCTCCCGAAGAGGGTGATGCCGATTCTTATGTCATTAAAACCACCCTGGCACTCACCAATAATGCTAATCGTCGTCCCGAGCCGTATAACATCGTTACGCAGATTCGCAACGCGCGTAACTTGAGCGTTGTTGATATGCTCAGCCCAACGGATCGTATCAATGCCGTGCTGACGGGTGATGTGATTGCTCGCGTTACTGCACAAACCAGCCGTCAATCAGGCTTGTCTGTGATATATACCGAACTGCTCAACTTTGGGGGCGATGAAATTTATTTCAAGGCGGAACCGTCGCTATCCGGGAAAAGTTTTGGCGACGCGCTTTCAGTATACGAAGATTCAACCATTATTGGGATTCAGCAAAGTGATGGCAGTGTCAGGCTGAACCCCCCCATGGATACTCGCATAGCCCCTGACGATAAGATCATCGCTGTTTCCGCTGATGACGATACAATCAAGCTATCCGGCCTTACGAAAATTCCCGTTCAAACCAGCCTGATTCGCAGCAGCGCCAAACGAGAAAGTATTGCCCCTGAAAAAGCTCTGCTGATTGGTTGGAACGATTCGGCTGCCCTTATCGTCAGCGAGCTGGATAATTATGTTAATAAGGGCTCATCTGTTACGGTTGTTGCTGATTTGGAGTATAGTGAAGCCGTAAAGCAATCCACCTCACTTAAGAACCAAAAGATCATTTTCCGCAGCGGCGACAGCACCGACCGCGCTTTGCTGGATGAACTCAACGTAGCGGATTATAATCACGTGATCGTGCTGGCTGATACCAACCTGGATCCCCAGGCTGCGGATGCCCGCACGCTGATCACGCTGTTGCACCTGCGCAACATTGCCGAGCAGAATGCCACACCCTTCTCCATCGTCAGCGAAATGCTCGATATCCGCAACCGCGAACTGGCTGAAGTGGCTCGCGTGGATGATTTTATCGTCAGCGATCATCTGATCAGCCTGATGATGTCGCAGCTATCCGAGAATGGCGATCTGTTCGATGTATTCACCGATTTGTTTGACCCGCAAGGTTCGGAGATCTACCTGAAACCGGTTGGGGATTATGTGGAACCAGGGCAGCCCGTCAATTTTTATACGGTGGTAGAGGCAGCCCGTCAGCGCGGCGAGGTGGCGATTGGTTACCGGGTGGTTAGCGAACTTCATGATGCCGGCAAAGCCTACGGTGTGCGCACCAACCCGCCCAAATCGAAGCAGGTCACTTTTTCAGGCGCCGATAAGGTGATCGTACTGGCAGAAGAGTAAGTTATTACAACCTGAAGCTGGAAGTTTACGTATATTTATCTATACCCGTTCAGAACCGGGTACCATGCATACCAACAGGACTGGATCCCTTGGGTGCACAAAGGAGAAAAAATGGAAATTTATTTACTCTGTGGGGTAATGCTGCTGGGCTTGCTGGTCGTGTTTATTATGACCGGCATCCGCTTTATCCCCAACAATCGTATTGGTGTGGTTGAAAAACGTTGGAGTTTTGACAAGGGCTCGGTGAAATCAGGTTTGATCGCGCTGAATGGCGAGGCTGGTTATCAGCCGGATATCTTGCGCGGTGGGTTGCACTATCTGATGCCGATCCAGTATATTGTCCACAGCATGCCGCTGGTGACGATATCGCAGGGCAAGATTGGTTATATCTTTGCCCGTGACGGACGCCAGCTTGAGCCATCCCAGGTGCTGGCCTCCAATGTTACTGTTCAAAATTTTCAGGATGTTGTCAGTTTTATGAAAGACGGCGGGCAGCGCGGCCCGCAGCGCCGTATCTTGCGTGAAGGAACTTACGCCATTAACCTGGTGCAGTTCATCGTGATTACGGAAGAGCGCGTTTTCTCGCTGCCGATGAGCCGTGAAGAAAATGAAGTCATCCTGCGCATGGCAGAGGTGATCAAGGAACGCAGCGGTTTCCGTCCGGTGGTTATCAAGGATACTGATGACATGATCGGCGTTGTGACCGTGCATGACGGCCCCTCTCTTGGACAGGGCGAAATCATCGCTCGGGTGGTGGGGGATGACCCGGCTCAGACGGGAACGTATCATAACAAATTCCAGGATGCCGACCATTTCTTGGAAGCAGGTGGTCATCGTGGACGCCAGTTGCAGGTGCTGGTGGAAGGTACATATTATGTCAATCGCCTGTTCGCAACCGTTGAAATGATCCAAAAGACGATCATCGAAGTGGGCAATGTGGGCGTGGTGGTTTCGTATACCGGCGATACCGGCGAAGATCTCTCTGGTCAGGAATATCGCCATGGCGAGCTGGTTTCAAAAGGTAACCGTGGTGTGTGGAGTGAACCGCTTCTACCGGGTAAATACGCGTTCAACACTTACGCGGGCAAAGTTACCACTGTGCCTACCACCAACATTATTCTGAAGTGGATCCGCAACGAAGTTGGCGCGCACCATTTCGACGAAAATCTGACCGAAGTTTCGCTGATCACCAAGGATGCTTTTGAGCCAAACCTGCCCCTTTCGGTGGTGGTGCACATCGATTATCAGAAGGCTCCGCTCGTGATCCAGCGTTTTGGTGATATTAAGCGCCTGGTGGAGCAAACTCTCGACCCGATGGTTTCAGCTTATTTTAAGAATGTTGGCCAGACTCGCACGTTGATCCAGTTGATCCAGGATCGCAGCGCCATCCAGCAGCAGGCAGGCGTCGAAATGAAAGAAAAATTCGCCCATTACAATCTGGAATTGGAAGAAGTGCTGATTGGCACACCTTCCTCTCCGGTGGGCGATACGCAAATCGAAACCATTCTGATCCAGCTGCGCTCACGACAGGTGGCGGCAGAACAGGTTGAGACCTACAACCAGCAGGGACAGGCAGCCGTAAAGGAACGCGAACTGCGTGAAGCCCAATCCAAAGCGCAGATGCAGACCAAGATGACAGAAGCCGAGCTGGACATCAGTATTCAGAGCAACCAGGGTAAGGCCGAATACCAACGCTCCATCCAGCAGGCTGCCCAAATCCGCGCCCTTGCGGAAGCTGAAGCCGAAAAGATCGCGCGCATTGGTGTGGCCCAGGCGCTCGCCACCGAAGAACAGGTGCGCGCTTATGGCGGGCCGCAGTTCCAGGTGACTCAGCAAGTGCTTAACCGCTTCTCGGATGCCATTCAGCAGTCCGGGGTGGATGTGGTGCCGAGGATCATGGTGACCGGCGGCGGCAGCGAAGGCAGCAGCACATCCGGCAGTATCATGGAAGCCCTGTTGACCATGCTGTTATCGGATCGTTATAGCGCCATGACCGG
The DNA here is from genome assembly GCA_903846015.1 of uncultured Anaerolineae bacterium. GTDB lineage: Bacteria > Chloroflexota > Anaerolineae > Anaerolineales > Villigracilaceae > UBA5195. The sequence continues at coordinate 22,336 of CAIMZS010000618.1, forward strand.
TGAAACCGGCAAGGTTGAACGCAGCGCCGAAGCGGATGCCCTGCGCAAACAGATCTACGAGAGCATGAAAAATAAACCCTCGGGCGGCGCGGGGAAAAGCGCGTAAAGCTACGCTGCCATGAATTGAACAATCTGTAATCTAATTCCACAGTAGGGGTGCAGTCGCTGCGCCCCTACTGTGCCCGTGCAGAACCGGGTACCATACTATAATTGCAATATGCAGAAAATCCCCTTTTCGCTCAAATCCCCGCTGGACGATATCCGCTGCCTGTATGCTGATTTCGATGCGCCCATCACCGGGTTGGATTGTGGCGGACAGTGCGCAGCGCACAACCCCAACGGCAAGCCCTTTTGCTGCGATATCTGTCATGCCGTCCCGGCAGTGTACCGGCAGGAATGGGAATATCTTGAAAAGAGCACCGATTTATGGCATGCTTGGCGCGGGGACGAATGTGAGACCAGCCCAAAGAATGAGTATGACCAGCTTTCAGACGAAACGCCGCAAGGTATGCTGCTGCTGGCCTGTCTCGGCCCGGTCAAATGCCAGCGCCAATATCGGGGCCTGAGCTGCCGGCAGTTCCCATTCTTCCCTTACATCACGGCGGATTTTCGTTTTATCGGGCTGGCTTGCGAATGGGAGTTTGAAAATACCTGCTGGGTGATCAGTAACCTGGGGGCAGTGACCGAGACCTACCGTCAGCAGTTTGTGGCAAGTCACGACCGTTTGTTTTCTTTTTCCCAGGATGCCTTTGACAGTTACCAGCTGTATTCAGAGAGACTGCGAGAACGTTGTATCAGCTTGCGCCGCAGGATTCCGCTGCTGCATCGCAACGGCGGTTATTACCAGCTAAGCCCACGAAGTGAAAGAATGGCGCGGGTAAGCGCGGAGAACCTTCCCAGGTTTGGCTCTTATAAAGGATGATGCAATGCTCATGTTTGCTCGAAAGCTGCTGTTTTTTGTGATCGCGTTTTTCTTATTGGGCTGTTCAAGCACTCCAACACCGGCAAAAGCCCCCCCACAAGCCCCCCCACAAGCCGCTGCCACAATGGCGCCAACCATTTTTGAAGTGCCGGTCAAACAGGGCGTTTCGGCGCAGCGCCTGAAAAATGCACGCCCGAATATCATTTTCATTTTGACAGATGACCAGCCTTTTTACACTCTTGATTATATGCCAACCGTTAAAAAGGAATTGATGGCGCATGGCGTCAATTTCACCTCCGGGTTTGTCACCACACCGCTGTGCTGCCCAAGCCGGACGAGTATTTTGACCGGAGAATACTCCCACAATACCGGGATTTACACTGATGAATGGCCGCTGGGCGGGGCTCGCAAGTTTGATGATTCATCCACCATCGCCACCTGGCTAAAAGGCGCAGGTTATAACACGGCTTATTACGGGAAATATCTTAACGAATACAATACCGTCCAGCCGGTTGGGCTTGTCCCACCGGGTTGGGATGACTGGAAAGTCTTTTTGGGGCGCAAACCAGAAACCGGCTATTTTTTTGACTTTACGCTTTCAGAAAATGGCAAGGAGGTGGCCTACCCTCGAACCAAGGAGAATTTTAGCGCTGATGTGATCACCAGGAATGCGCTTGAATTCATCAATCGCTCGAAAGATACGCCATTTTTTCTGGATCTGAGCTATTACAACCCGCATGCCAACTACATCTCTGCGCCGCGTCATAAGGATACCTTCAGATCCGGCTCAGGCTGGGATTGGTCCCCGCACCGTCCGCCCAATTTTAACGAAGCAGATGTGAGCGACAAACCAGCTTACCTGCAGGCGCTGGTTCCCACCGGCGAAGATACCCTCAATACAGCAGAGCTGCAAATCCTGCGTTCGCTGTTATCGGTGGACGACGGGGTTGCCTCTATTTTGAATCTTTTAAAGAAAACCGGGCTGGATAAAAATACGATCATTGTTTACCTGTCGGATAACGGCATGACCATCGGTGAGCATCGTTTCGGCGTGGATAAAAACTGTCCCTATGATGAATGCGTGCACGTGCCTTTCATCGTCTACGCTCCCTGGCTTTACCCAGCTCGAACCGATACCAGTATGGTAGCGAACATTGATCTTGCGCCAACCTTCGCCGAGTGGGCCGGTACGAAATGTCCCGATACTGTCAACGGCGCCAGCCTGGCAGCACTGCTGAAAACCCCTGGCCTGGCCTGGCGCGATGAGCTATTGCTGGAACATTGGCCGGCTGTTGAGGGAGTGGGTGCGCTCATCCCTGAATGGCATGCCGTGCGCACCCCGGAATGGAAATATGTTGAACTTCTCACCGGGGAATGTGAACTCTACAACCTCAAAGCAGACCCCTTTGAACTCCAAAACCTGTGCAATAAACCCGAAACTGCTCAAACACAGGCCCAATTAAAACAGCGGTTGGAAGTGTTAAAAACGCAGTGATCTGCGCCAGACCCATCGAAGACAGCATCGTTCAACCCATTGACAGGCACGAATTGAGCAAACCATCATCGAAAGTTGAAAATTACAATAATGTAAATATGAATTTCGATGATATTAAGTATGATTAACGCTTATGCGGCAGAGCCTTTTTTAACGGGCAACCCAGAGCGCTGCCAGGCGCCCATGCCGCCGTTCATGTTGAGCACCGTCTAACCCGCGCCAGCCAGCAGCTTGGTGGCAGAACTGCTGCGGCTGCCGGATGCGCACACACAGACAATTTCCTTGTCCTTCGGCAGTTCCGGCATGCGCTGGCTCAAGTCACCGAGCGGGATCAACTTCGCCCCGCTGATGTGAGCTTCACGATATTCCTCCGGCTGGCGCACATCGACAACCAGCGGGCGGGCGCTGGTTTTGAGTTTTTCACTTAATTCCTGCGCGCTCAGGGAATGGCCAAACATGCGGGAAATTAAATTCATTTTGATCTGTTCTCCAATGGTGATTGGAGGCGCAAAGCCTGGAAAAGTTGCAAGTTTCCGCGGTTGGCAATTGGGCAGAAATATTTCTACAGCGATGTTCAGGTGGGCTGCCGCGAGAACCTCACTTATTCGTTTACCAGTGATTAACTTGCGTTCAGTTGTTTATTTACGATCACGGCCACTTCAGACACAAATGGTTCAAACAGGATGTTGCCGTGATAGCATTCCAGGGGAATGATGATGAGGTTTTCGATACCAACATCGCCCCATCCATTATGCGGGCTGTTATTTTCATAGAGAGCCTGCGTGACCGCATGAAACAAGTGGACAGTACCCGGAAAAGGTTTGGGAATATAGGCTCGATTCGCCAACCTGTTTGCCTGTTCCACACGATCAAACCGGTCAAACACCTTGCGAAAACGGGCTTTAATCCATTTCCTGGCTATCCAGTTCTTTAATTGGAAAATCTTGTATCTCCACAAGCCCGCATAATAGTTTATGTATGCGCCCAGACCATTGATCCCGCCATTTTTCAAGGTCTGGATATGTTTTTTTAACAGCAGCAGCCCGCTGACCTTGTGGGTGCTGCGATACCGGGACAGATACGTATCCAGCATGCCAAGAAATGCAATCGTCTCACCCTGCAAGAGCAGTTGCTGAGAACTTCATAAGCAACAATTCCCCCGCTCGATTCACCCAGAAAATAATATGGGCCGTGTGGTTGGACTCTTTTTAACTCGTCGATAAAATCAACCGCAATATCCTCGACAAAATCCTCGGTTCGTTCATCCTGATCCAACCCGCGCGACCGGAAATAATACACAGGCTGATCCTGGCCGATATGTTCCAATAATCGATTGAAACGGATCGGGGTACCTCCCTTACCACCCAGGCAAATAAGGGGCTGCTTGCTGCCTGCAGTGCGGATGGAAATTAACAACGGCTCGTAAACATTACTGACATTGGAGCGCAGCAGTTCCGCTTGCTGCCGGATCGTTGAAGACTTCAACATCATGGAAACTGGCAGCCTGCGGGAAAATACATCTTCGATGGATACCATCAGGCTGGCCGCCATTAAAGAATCTCCGCCAAGCTCAAAAAAGTCATCCTCGATGCCAATTGCATCCACGCGCAAAACTGCGCGCCAGGCCTTAACCAATTTCTGTTCGAATTCATCGCGAGGCGCAACATATGGAACTGCTCGCTCAGGTTGGTTCCAACGCGGAGCGGGTAAAGCTTTTCGATCTACTTTACCCGTTGGCGTGAGTGGTAGTTCTGAAAGTATTACATAATGTGACGGCAGCATATAATCCGGCAACTTCACACTCAACGCCTGGCGCAGGGATTGAGCCGTAAGCTTAACCCCCGCAGCCGGCATAACATAAGCTGCCAGGCGTTTCTCTCCAGCAGGGTTTATGGGCGCCGTCACAACTCCGCGACGAACACCATCAACCGACATCAGAACACTTTCTACCGCAAATGTATCCACACTAAAACCGCGGATCTTAACGCCATGATCCATTCTCCCAGCAAGCTCCAATTGTCCATCCGGACGAATTCGCCCCAGGTCACCGGTACGATAAATCACATGGGATGGGTCAGCGGGATCAGAAATAATTTTCGCGCTGGTCAGGTCGGGACGATTCCAATAGCCCGAAAATTTCACATCCGTGCGCAGGCACACTTCGCCCGTTTCGCCAATTTCAAGCTGGTTCTCATTTTCGCCTAGC
>CAIMZS010000619.1 GCA_903846015.1 uncultured Anaerolineae bacterium
AGGTGGCTTATAAGCAAAACTGTCCTTTATTATTCAATCATCCAATTTCACAACCATTTGGAATAAGCAGAAAAACGGAGAAAAAAAATGAAATCCAAGTTGTCACTTTTGATTGTTTTACTTACGATTGTTTCCCTGATGCTTTCAGCATGCGGTTCCGCCGCCCCCACCACCGCTCCTGTTGCCGCGGCGGCCACCGAAGCACCAGCAGTAGCAGCCACGGACGCCCCGGCGGCAGCTGCTTCAACGGAGGCCCCAGCCGCCCCCGCCGCAGCAGGGATCTATCCCAAGGTTACAGTTGCCGTCAGCCAAGACCCTGGCGATTTGAAACCAGTTGGCGTAAATATGGGATCAAAACCGTACATCTATCATGAGTTCTACGAAAACCTCTTTGACCTTGTGGATAATGAATACGTGCCCGTTCTCGCCAAGGGCTTTACCAAGGTTGATGATCTGCACTACGATGTACAGCTCTACGAAAACATCTATGACTCTGCCGGCAACCACATCACTGCCAGCGATGTCGTATATTCCACACAGGTTTTGGTGGATGCCGGCATGAACTTCAAATGGTACATGGTCGGAGACATCAAAGCGAAAGATGATTACACAGTCGAATACACATGGAGCAAGCCGATCACTGACGTTGGCGAGCTGGAGTTCCCCTGGTGCCGTACGGTGATCTTCTCACAGAAATCTTATGAAGCCAGCCCCGACAAATTCGCAACTGCCCCCATCGCTACTGGCGCATACGTGGTGAAAGAATTTACCAGCGGCTCCAAGATCGTTCTCGAAGCCAATCCAAAATACTGGCAGACCGACAAATCCCTCGTCAGCACTCGCCATCAGGCGAATGTTCAGACGATCGAGTATGATGTCATCTCTGAACCTGCGCAGAATGTTATCGCACTTGAAACAGGCGCCGTGGATTACTCTGAATTGGTTCCGGCTGAGAATCTTGCCGAGTTCCAGACAGGTGGCAAATATGCGGATAAGTACAACTCGGAAGTTGCCTCAGGCAGTTATGTGTATGCGCTCAACCTGAACCAGAGCGCAGGCAAAGCGGGCGCCGACCTCAACCTCAGACTGGCTGTCTTCTATGCCATCGATAACGCCTCGATTGCTACTGCCCTCCAGGAAACCATTGTTCCTGCAAAAGCCTTTGGGACTCCCCATTTCGGTTCTGAATATCAAGCAGCATGGGATACCACGCCGAATTATGTTAACACCTTCGATCCAGAAAAAGCCAAGGAACTTCTGGCCAAGACGGCTTACAAGGGCGAAAAATTGATCCTGGCCACCATGCAGGATGATAATAGCCAAAAGATCGCAACCGTGATCCAGGGCTTCCTGTTGAATGTTGGTATCAACACAGAAATTAAGATTTTGGACCAGACTGAACAGAATATCATTGATACTGAAAGCGATGGTTATGATATCAAGATCTTTGGCATGGGCGGCGGTTCACTGATCGGTGAATGGAATCGCGTTATGAACAACCACGAGCTTGGCAAAGATTATAGTGTCGGTTTTGTAAAAGACCCACAACTGCAGACTTTGTTTGAAACTGCCAATGCCATCGCATCCCACACCCCAGAGAACCTGACTGCACTTGAAAATTATGTTCTTGCAAATGGTTATTTCTATGCGATCGGTTCTCCCAGAATTAACATGGTTTATTCCAAGAACATCAGCAAAGTCGTTTTTAGAGAGAACGAGTTCATTCTGCCGGGATCCAGCACTTACGTTGCACCGTAACTCTCCACTCCAAGTCAGCGGCTTGAATAGTTAGGATGGCCTGAAAGACCCGTACGTTCGGTGCAGTATCACTCGCAAATTTCTTCTGAATTCATAAAAATGCCACATGGGTAAGAGAAATGAGTGATACTGCACTTTTTCAAAAAGAAACTGAAGGCTGAAGTACTGCCGAGGCCTGAGAATACAAGTATCGTCTGCGATGGCAGCCCCCCCCAACGAAGGGGTGAATACCGGAGCTTACCCTGATGAACGGTTTTAGCACCAATATTCTCATCGTTGAAATAAAGAATATCGCCCAATAGCGAATAGAATCCAGCACGGTTGATGAACAGACCAGGAGGATCATATATGGCAAAATACATTTTGAAGCGCTGCCTGTGGGTGGTTATCACCATGTTGGCGACTGCTTTTATTATTTTTACAATTCTGTATTTCACCCCTGGTGATCCAGCTAGAATTTTTTCCTCTGGTACCGCGAGCGAAGCGGATGTTACAGTACTACGCCATGCGATGGGGTTGGATCGTCCTTACCTGGTACAACTGGGCGATTTCATTTACAGGGCTTTTTTCAAACTTGATTTTGGCACCTCCTATATTTATAAAGTCCCAGTTTTTGATGAAATGTTGAATCGTTTGCCGCGCACCATGATCATCGGTGTATTTGCAATGATTTTAAACCTCGCTTTTGGGGTGTCGTTGGGGATCTTCGCCGGGACTCACGAGGGTAAGTGGCAAGATTCAGCCACCATGGCCATCGCCATGGTTTTCGTCTCAGCGCCTGATTTCTGGGTGGCTTTGATGATGATCGTTCTTTTTGCCGCAAAGCTAGGCTGGCTGCCAGCGTATGGCATTGGCGGTCCCGAATTTTACATCATGCCGATCATCTGCGCTTCGCTGGGCGGTATTGCGGTGAATGCCCGACAGACGCGTTCCAGCATATTGGAAGTTTTCCGCGAAGATTACGTGACCACCGCGCGTTCCAAAGGGCAACGGGAAGATGTTGTTATCCGCAAGCACATGTTGCCGAATGCTTTAATGCCGATCATCACCGGTGTTGGAATCGGTTTTTCTCGAATTGTTGCCGGTTCCGCGATCATCGAGAATGTCTTTTCCATTCCCGGAGTAGGCCTGTATATGCTTACCGCGGTAAACAGCCGTGATTACCCGGTTGTTAGAGGCACCGTTCTATTTTTCGCTGTATATACCGCAGTTATCATGCTGCTGGTCGATATTGTCTACTCTCTTGTTGATCCACGTATCAAAGCCCAATATTCCAACAGAAGGTAGGTAGCAGAGATGATCACAACTCAAGCCAGTAGTGCTGGCAGCAAGCCGCTAAAGATTGAAAAGAGCTCTCTTTTGCTCGAAACATTGCAGCGCATGGTCAAGGGTCCCGGCGCAAAGGTGGGCACTGTTCTATTTGTTATGATCGTGCTTGTCTGTGTCTGCGCGCCACTGATCGCACCTTACGGG
>CAIMZS010000620.1 GCA_903846015.1 uncultured Anaerolineae bacterium
CAGCCAGACCTTGCCATCAAATCCCGGTAGTTCTGATCAGATTCATGCACTGGAAAAGATGCCCTTCATCGTGGTCATCATCGACGAACTGGCTGATTTGATGGAAGCGGCTGGCAGAGATGCCGAGGAAATGCTTGCGCAGCTAGCTCAAAAGGCCAGAGCAATCGGTATTCACCTGCTGCTGGCGACCCGGCGACCGTCAACGGATGTCCTGACTGGCCTCATCAAGGCCAACATTCCCACACGCATGGCCTTCCAGGTTTCCTCCCGAGTGGATTCCAGGATCATTCTCGACAACATAGGTGCCGAGCATTTGCTTGGCCAGGGCGACATGCTATATCTGTTGCGTTCCGCTGTTCCCCGTAGAATCCAAGGAGCCTTCGTTAGCGATCAGGATGTGCTGAGGATGGTTAGTGACAACAAAGAAAAATGGGGTTTACCCCAGTATGGAAAATTGCGAATCAACGAGGAACCTTAGCTATGAACATGGAAAAAGCAAAGGGTTGGTGTCGAGACGCTGGCCGCCGTGGCGGAAAGGTGTTGATCCTGACGGGCACCGGTCTGTCCTCAAAACCCAATATGAGCTTTTGGAGTACCATGCTTTCGTGAATTTCCGCTGATCTGCTTGGGAGGATGTAATGATGAGGTTAGGTTACAGGTTCCAACTCAATTTGTTGATGGCCGCATGTGCCTGTTGGTCACTCGTGGTGGCGGCTACTACCTTGGCTGACCAGCCGCCACAACCTGATATCGTCGAAGTCGTGGTGCAAGGGATGGGTACCGATGCCAATTCATCTATGCTGAATGCTTACAGCAATGCGGTACAACAGGCACTGGGGCTGTATGTCGATGCCGAAACATTGGTGCAGAATGACGAGATTGTTCGCGACAAAATTCTTACCTATTCAAAGGGCTTCATTCAGGAAGTGACAAAATTAAAAGAAAGCCAGGCAAATGGTTTATTTCAAGTCAGTATTCGCGCTAAGATCCAGCGTCAGAAACTATTGGAACAGGCAAAAGCAAACAATATTACTGTTAAGGCTGTAGAAGGCTTAAGTCTCCAGGCACAAGTGGAATCTCAGCTTAAGCAGGAAGAAGATGCCAACGCATTGTTTGAAAAAGCAATGCTCCCTATAATGGGAACAACTTTTCATCGTGCTGAGCTTGTGCCTTCAACTCAGGAATATCCTAACCCTGTCATAGATAAAACAGGGACAGATAGTAATGTCGTCACTCTTGGTTATAAAGTTTACATATTGATTGATGAGGAAGGATATTTCAAGCATGTCAAGAACGTTCTTCTCCCAGTATTAGATCAAATATCCACAATCAAGAAGGATAGTACAATAAAATATAGTAATCGTTACGGTCATAAAATAGGAATAGATGAGAATCAAGGTGATATAACAGGAGGAATCGATAAAAACCTATCATTACTCAAAGTTTTAACTTGGAAAGATCAATCGCTTACAAGTAGCAGATGGAGAATCTATACTATCCCAAGTGCCGTTGTGTCCAAAAGATTAAAGCATGAATGGGTTAAGTCGTGGGTTCCAGATATCGATCTAAGCCTAATGGATGAAAGTAATGAACTTGTTGCAATAGGAAACGTGCGTTCTGATTGTGGAGGAAGTGGAGCATATGGTTGTGCTATTTTTAGTGTTGACTCTCGACCATATTCGTATAAGTCGATAAATACACTAGGAGGATTGAATATAATTAGTTTCCAAAATATTTTCATTGCACCATATTTTAGTACAGGGTTAGATATAGTTATGACAGATGTAGTTATACATGGTAATATGGCAATAATACCGTTGAGGACATTATATTATACTATAAACGTTACGGTTCCAAGAAAAGACTTATCCCGAATTAAAATGGCAAAACTCGAAGTTAAACCTTCTGGAGGGTAATGAAATGAATCGTTATTTCTACATCACTTTAGTTCCCCTCCTGTGGCTTTTAGCCATGCCCGCTCAATCTGCTTCGGTATCTGCGGATGATTTTTTACCTCCTGTTCGGGCCGAAACCCCTGGAGAGCAACATCAACTCAGCCAAGTACAAGGCGCAGTACAGGAAGTCAAAGACTCCACTACTGGACAGATCGCTGTCGAAGGTAAAACTGCTCAAGACGCTATTAACTTTGTAGTCAATAAACACTCAGTTGGCGCAGAAATGGTAAAATTTGGTTCTGGCATTGGCTGGGTTGCCACAGGTGCCAGTGGTTACGAAGTCATGGATAACCCTACAGCTACCCGTATCTCTAAACGAGATGCTTACACAAAAGCATTTATGGCTGCAAAATCGAATCTTGCTGAAGCCATGAAAGGTCTCAACAATGAAGGTCGTAATCAGATCGTCGAAAAAATGGAGCAGATGTCGGACACAAAAGCAGATTTAGCTAA
>CAIMZS010000621.1 GCA_903846015.1 uncultured Anaerolineae bacterium
CAGAAATGAAGGGGATGGAGGCGAAAACATCCGTACACAAGCGCCTGATCCCCTGCATCTCTGGAAATATCTTTGATGAGGCAGGATTTCTCTCCAGCAAGATTCACTGTAGCTTATCCCGTGAACCTGCTGGTCTGATTTTACGCTTATGGAACAGTTGCCAAGCATTTTTCCCATTCTTCTTTATTTTTATCGATGGCCCACCCATCGTTGTACCGACCGATGAATTCATTGAAACACTTGTCACCAAGGGGTGAATTGTAAGGGCCTCCACCAAAACCCTGGCTTCTGAAAAATTTCAACTCTAAAGGCCCCCAAACCTTGGCCATGCACCGATCGAGTTCTTTTCCATTGTTGTTGCCCTCGCAGATCCCCCCATTCTGAGGCCATCCATAACCTTCACAGCTAATAGAGTGGATGTCGCGTTCTTCTATACATTTATTGTTGCCGGATTGAGCTTGTGTAAGAGGTCCTACAAAACTATAATAACCCAGGCGGCAGTTCGTGCGGACTTTGAGACCTGTTTGTGGGATCAACTTTGGTTGCATTATTTATACTCCTCTCGATTACTCCTGCCCCTCGGCAGGTCTATATAAATATCATATACCCTGAGCGTGACGTAAGCGTGACGGGAAGGGCTGTTTTGGGACGAGTTTTGGGTGTGTTTCGTTTTGTATTGTGGTAAATATTCTTGCTTTTTGTCCAATAACTGGCAACAGTACACCGGTCTATATCGCATCGATCAGGCGGGTGAACTGCCGCCTGATCTTGTGAGCCAGGTCAATCAACATGATAGCGCGCTTGTTGGCGGATTAATACCATCCCCTCCCACCTGCTGGAATTTAACTGTTCCCCTGACGGGGAATCTTCCCGTCAGGGCGATTGCCAAAGAACAGCTTGCAATATATTGGCAGAAAAGACTTTTCTGGAGAACTTTAAAGCACTTCGACTGCCAGGGGGCGCGGCTCATTCACCCCACCCAGTAATGAACCATCCGGCGGGATTGGGTAATAATAAATGCGGTGTGGCACCTTGGACAAAGCGATCGCCGGAATTTCAGGCTCGACAAGAAAAGTTATGCTTCCAATCTTGAGTGGGACGGGAAGAAAGCTTTCTTCTTCTGTATGGGACGTGATTGGGAAGGAAAGCGGGCCGTCGACAATCAGTACCTGGCCAGTCCTGGCCATCTCACGATATATGGCCAAATCCTCCTGGCTGTATTTAAAAAAGCGGGCCAGGATTTCGTTATAATTTCGGGTTAATTCTTCCAGGCTAGAAATGGGTTCAGCCGAGAGCAGCCAGCGCTGCGTTGACAGGAAGTAAAAACGGAATCGACCAGGTGGCAGGTTTGCGCTCAGCCCTGCCAATCCGCCTGGGTAGAGCCGTAGACCGCCATCGGTCTCGGGGCTATATCGCATTCTGTCGAGGGCATCCAGCTTTTTGCAACTGACTGTGCCCGTCTCGCTCAGCAGTTGATCGGATAACAATTTGTATCGCATCAGCAGCAGCCGGGTGCCGCGCCAGACGCTGAACAGCAGGCACAACCCCACAATACCCAGGACTAAGTTTCGAATATTTACATCGCTTTCGGGCGAACTGAGCAGCGCGTAAAACAGCGCTCCGACCAACCCCAGGAAACCTGACATGATTAGCCAGATCTTCGGGTTGGTATCCGCACTGAGTTCTTTTTGTTGGGCATCAGTCAGCTTGCCTGTCCGGTTGAGTGCAATTGTTTCACGGTCAAAAAGTTCTTCCATTGTCTTTCTCCTGTCTGAATTGCTCTATCTCATCACCCCTGTCGTCTGTAACGCAGGCTGACGGTTGGGTTTATTTCTGCATCTCGATTACGTCTATTCCATTGACGGCGCATGTCGGGATTCTATTGAGCGCTAATTGCCGCAAATTTCACGCTGGCAGTCTTCTTTACAGATTTCGCTAAAACTTATGGAATGGTTATTGCAGTCCTCCTTACAAATCTCGCATTGTTGGTAAAAATTACTCGGCCTCACTTTTAATTGTGTTCGCACTCTTATTCCTGCCCGGGCTGGATCTGAGTCTTGCCCGGCTTTCAATTCCATAGGTTTCATGTATTTTTCCTTTCGAATATTCCTGCCCCTCGGCAGGTCTATGAATATCGTACACCCTGGGCGTGACGTAAGGGCTATTTGCCATCATCCATTTTTATTGGGATGATGGGGCTAATTTATTCAAGACTTCCTCCACCATTTATCCCAGAGACTGATAACATGGAGTAATGCAAATTTGAAGCTTATCTAAAGCACTTTTCTCACAGCTACTATCCCCATTGCAGGTGGCTTTATCCTTCTCGTATAAATCCAAGCAATTTTTAAAGCACTTGCTGTCCATGCCTGCATGAATGTGACTTCTGATTATTAAGCTAGGGGCTGCTTGCGGCAGTGCGGTCGATTGAGGGTCGGACAGGGTAACATGATGCTTGACGGTTTTATTCATAAGATTTTTCCTTTTTCTGATCCGGATAACTTTCATAGGTATTTTATCCCCTGTGCGTGACGCAGGCGTCACTGAAGGGGGCTGTTTTTGCCATTATTTGCGGCTCTTTGAAAAGAGGCGTGGAAATAATCAACGGAAATGGGTGGGGTGTAGCTTTCCAGGCTTCCTACCATTAGAAGAGAAGAATTCTGTTCTGAAGAATAGGAAAATTAGAGGGCTTCCTGAATTCCGTGGCATGCGACTTCAATTTTTGGAAAATTTGTCACACATGTGCTTTCGCATGTGTCATCGCAAAACGGTCTTGTAAAACACTCAGCAGTACATGGTTGGTAACCCGGTCCGGGATATACGCCAGGGCGGTCACAAGCCCGTGACAAACTGAACAAACCGAACACAATTTCTGATCATCCTCAGCGTGATGGGATGTTGTTTTCGAGCCTGCCACCTGGCAGAAATGAAGGGGATGGAGGCGAAAACATCCGTACACAAGCGCCTGATCCCCTGCATCCCTGGAAATATCTTTGATGAGGCAGGATTTCTCTCCAGCATGATTCACTGTGGCTTATCCCGTGAACCTGCTGGCCTGATTTTACGCTTATGGAACAGTTGCCAAGCATTTTTCCCATTCTGCTTTATTTGCTGTGAGGCCCGTCTTAGCGTTGTACCGATCGATGAATTCATTGAAACACTTGTCACCTTCTGCTGAGTTGTAAGGGGTGCTACCCAGGCTTCTGTAAGTGTTCAAATCTTCAGGCCCCCAAACCTTGGCCATGCACCGATCGAGTTCTTTTCCATTGTTGTTGCCCGTGCAGACCCCCCCATCCTGAGGCCATCCAGAAAGCGCACAATTTAAAGTCCGGAGGTCGCGTTTTGATATACAGGAATTGTTGTTCTTTTGATTTATTGTAAGAGGGTTGCCTTCGCTTGGGACAAA
>CAIMZS010000622.1 GCA_903846015.1 uncultured Anaerolineae bacterium
ACACCTTCTCAAATTCTCAAACACGAGGCTTTGGACACCAAAAGTGTGACTGAATGTTACCCAGTGTTACCCAGTGTGACCGCATTTTGTGACACCCTATGGGTCAGCCCCAGGCGCCCAAGCCAAAAAGACATCTTGACATAAAGCTGATGCTCTACTTTTAAACTCATTGCAATAAACCTGATAGTATTTCTCGCTGGATCAGTACTACAATGCGTGTGAAAGGATTCAGCCTATGAAAATCATCTTCCTCGGCACGCATGGACAATTTAATATCGGCGATGAGCTCCTGTTGGAGACCTTCCTTACCCAAATTGGCCCTCAACATCATTATGCGGTTAACTCGTATGATCCAGAATACACAGCCGCAATGCTGCGTTCAAAATTTGATGTTGAATCTTTCCACACTACCAAAGAACTGGTGCGCTTTTTAAAACTTTTGCTTACTTCCGACATTTTATTTTTCGGAGGGGGCAGCATCATCAAAGAACTATACGCCAGTGTAGGCCGGAATCGTTATTCCACCCTGCTGATGATCTTGTTCTCAGTCACATTTACAAAGCTGGTAGCGCGTAAAAAAGTGATTATGAGTAATATCGGAGTAGGGCCGCTGCTTTCACCAGGCGGCGAACGGCTCGCGCGCTGGATTCTTAACCAGGTCGATTTTGTCTCGCTGCGGGACGACAAATCGCTGCGTACCTGTCAGAAGTTGGGGATAAAACCTGAAAAAATGCTGCGCGTGCCTGATGCGGTTTTTGCGAATGCTCCCTATGTCTTCTTACCCGAGTCCGCAACACTTGCCCCCGCCGGACGTTTGAATATTGCCCTGAACTTGAATTACGACATCGAGAATCGGGATGCCTGGGAAGGCTTTTTGCAAAATCTGGCAGCCTGCCTTATCCAGTTGAATGCGGAAACGCCGCTCACCCTGCATGCTTTGCCGATGCAGAGTAAATTCAAGGCTAACGATGATCTCACCGTCCTGAAAGAGTTTTCTGGTCGCATTCCCGGCATCCCCTTTATTTTCCACGAACTGCAAACGGCCCAGCAAGCCGGAGATTTGATCTCCAGATGTGACCTGGTTTTGGCTGAGCGGTTGCACACCCTGGTGATTTCATCGATTCTAGGTAAACCGTTTTTTGGGCTGGTCTACGATGTAAAGGTGCAGGAATTGGTCGATTACCTGGGCATGTCTGCGCATAGCCTGAACATTAACCAGCCTTTTGAAACACGGACACTGCTTTCAGGCCTAAAACGAGTTTTGGATGAGAGTGATATGATTCATAGGCAGCTCACAACCCGCAGCTCTGTACTGCGGAAGGAATTGGATACCTATTTTGCCGAAATCCGAACAAAGATCCAGCCGAGGTGAGGTTGAGACGTGACCTCCACCCGAAAAATCATCCTGGTTGTTGGTATTTTTTATTACACTCTCTCTGCGATCATGTTCCGGGGCGTGATTGCCAGCATTCCAAGCATTCTACGCGGTGATGCAGTTATCAATGCCGATGAACTTGTACCGTTTTTTAATCCAAACAGTCAGTTTATTGATCAAGCTGCCGGAAAATTTAACCAATTAACCAATGGGTACGAGTTTCGGGTGCGTTATTCCTTCCATACCACCTGGATGCGTTATTACAAAGTTCTGCCATTTGCCATTCCAATTGTGGTGCCGTCGATTGCCTTTGCGGGCTACTTGGCAGTAGCCTGGTTCGTTAGAAAAATTCTGCCACGTTTCAAAGTTGACACAATTTACACCATCACCGCTGCGCCCGTCCTTGCTATTTTTCTGATCATGGATTACGCCAAGATTACGCACTTTTACACACTCATACTTGGCTTTTCCATGTATCTGATCGCCATTGTATTGATGACCTATGCGATGATTTTCCCGCAAAAGCAGCCTTACCGCCTGGTGATTGCCGCCTGCTTGATCACATTATTCAATCCCGCCGTACATTACCTGGTGCTGTTTGGATTATATATGGCTCTGGCAGTTGCCACACTGGTTGTGGTGGACGTTATCGATGCTTTTCACGCCGGGACATGGAGAAATATTTATAGTCTTCAGAAGTGGCGTGAGGCTGGCAAGATTTTTCGAACACAATGGAGACGGTTATTTGTCGAAGTCCGATTTTGGCGCTGTATCGGGGCGTTTGTTATTCTGGGTGTTGTCACCTTGTTTCCGTACTACTTGTTCGTCAAATATTATGCCTTAAGTGGTGTCGCAAATCTCTCCGAGACCGTCCCGGCGGATTACTATTTCATTGTGGATGCATCGATTGCGCCTGGGCACCTGCTGGCTTTTGACATGGCTGGCATTATGGACAAATTCACTACCGGTGATTATCTTTCCAAAGTGCCGCGTTGGGCTAACGCTGTTTATACTTTGCTGATGCTTATGCCGCTGTTCTACAAAAAGGCGCGAAAAAGCCTGTTCGACTCGGATCCAATGCGTGCTTTGATGATCGTCGTTTACGCCAGTACCTTTTTCTCAATGTGGGCTACGCTGGGCTACGCGGATCCGTCCTGGTTGCCTACCTTTCACCGCACGATTGCTTTTATTAGCAATTATGCCAACGGAACGCGCACTTTTGCCGGAGATCTGGTGGTGAGCCTGTTGGCGACAGTAGTTCAGGTGCTGCGCTTTCCGCATCGCTTTGAGTTCATCATGTTTGTGATGGGCTGCGTCATGGTGCCTGTTTCCTTGGTCTGGATAGAGCATGAAATCGAAATATGGGCGCAGAAAGAGATTGGGTTTGGCAAAGCCTGGATAAACAGGTTCATTGCGAAGCTGGAACTGGCAGTCGGGCGTGTGTCTCGAGCCGGGTACCTGCCGCTTGCTGTAACTATGCTTGCGTTGGTCCCTATTTTTTCCAATACAGCATACACAAAGGTCTTTTTTTCTGGGAATTTTAGTAATTTTCTTGCCCCGTATCCGGTCGGTCCGCTCAAAGAAGTAAAAGACGCCTTGCTGAAATTGCCACCCGGCAAGGTGGTGGTACTGCCTCCCACCGAAACTGCCAAGGTGGAAATCGATATCAATGGTGTTGAACATAAATTTATCGATAAATTTCACATTTACTACCTCGATTTGCCCAGTTACTACTACGGTTTGACGGGCGACTCGGACAATAAACACGAGTTTTTTCTCTTGCTGCGGGCCTTATATTATGAACAACCCTGGTGGATCAATATCGCGCGTGATTTGGATCTGCGTTATATTGTGGTCAACAAGGAATTGGCGGCCAGCACTGTTGGTGGTCAGGAGTACTTGCGCGATGTGGAACGGGTACTGATCCCGGAATTTGACCGGCGCAGCGCTTATGTCAAAAAAATGATGGAAAACGAAAGTTATACGCTTTACCAATTTATTGATCTGCCCAAAGCCGAACGCGTACCGCTTTTCATCGATACCGATTGGAGCACCTTTATTCAAATTCTTTCGCGCAACCTGGAATTGACCCGCTATTATGATTTGCGCCATTCAAATGTAACCGGTGACCTGGAAAATTACGACCAACTGACGTTGGTCACAAACGATCTGCATACCTCCATTCTGAATCTGTATGAGAAAGCCCATAAGGAACAGTTTTTTCGTCCCAGCAGTACAATATTGGCATTTAACCCCAACTTGATCTCAAGTTCCTATTACCTCTCGCCGATGTTCCGATTGTTCCAGTTTTTCTCAGATAGCAAATACAACCGCCTCAACATGATCACGCCCGGTTTGTGGGGGACAATTGAAGGTGGATTTATCGGTGTCCCGCGTGCGACAGCCTTTCGCATCGATGTGACTCTGCCTGAAGCGGGAGAATATCACCTGTTATTGCGTGGCGCTGCATCACAGAATGAGCTGATTGTCCAATCAAAACTTTATTCTGAAAAACAATACATTTTGTTGCACTCTGACTCAACCAATCTGGGGTTTTTCGATAAAAAAATGGTATTTTCATCTGCTCGAAAGCCAATGGATATTAGTTCCTTTTCACCGGCTGAACTGGGAAAACTTATCCCTACTGATGTAGTGGTCATCAACAGCAAGTATCAGTTTTTTGACCTGGGCACCGTCAACGGTGCAAAAGGAAAATACACCTTTTACTTCGACAAACAGGATGACGCCCCTCTTCTGGTGGAAGGCCTTTTGCTTGTCCCAGAGGCTGAATACCCAACACTGGCATTGCCGTCTAATGTTGAGGTAATGCAGGAAAAAGATTTATGCTGCGGACCAGTCGTTATTGAAAACCAGGCTCCCTGATAGCCCGGTTTTTGCCAGAACGTCGGGGTATCGGATATAACTGTTATTGCCTTTGAACTTGTTATAATCATCACTAGCTATCTCAATCTGTGGTTCGGACTTTATGACTCTGTAATTATTTGTAACCTGGATAACAAATAAAATTACGCCATGAAATTTATCCCTTTGATGAAGAAAACCATCGCACGCATGGAGACCTTGCTAAATCGTCTGCGCGCGCGCATCCCTGGCTTGCCTGGAAATCGCACTGTGTTCGCCGCAGTGGGACTCGGTTTTGCTGCGTTGGTTTTGTTTGCCACTTTTCAACTTCTGCTGGCCCCCAAACAAAAATTTACCACATACACCCTGCCTTACGAACAAAATTTCGACGATGTTGATCTGCGCCGCTGGTTTGTTGGCGATGGAGTCTGGAGCATCCGTCTTGCAGCTCTCGCCCAGACGGTTGGGGGCGACACCCCTTCCCAGGCTTTTGTTCCGTATAAACTTATCGAAGATTCGCCTTACCATGCCAGTGTATATATCACTCTCAAAAAAGATTCACGGGCGGCGGGCATCTCTTTCAATGCCCAATATCCAGATTTGAAAACCAAACAACACCGCATTTACCTCCTGCGCCCAGATCCGACCTCCCTCGATCTGGTTGCGGGCTACATGGATGCTACTGGCAGCTTTGTCACTCAAGTGCAGGTTCCACTTTCCATCAATACCACCGAATTTCGAATTGACCTGTATGTCTACTCCAATACCTATCTTGTACAGGTCAACGGTCAGCGCCTGATAGACAATCGTCCGCTTTTTTACAAGAACGGTTTGATTGGGTTTTATGCTCTTGGCCCTGCTATTTTTGATACTTTCAAATTGACGGCTGCCGATAATCCCAATCCTGGCAACCTGGTGTATACAAGTGACTTTGACCAGAATCCTGGTGGAGCGGGTTGGGTGCCTTTTGCTGGTGCGTGGAAAATCGCTGATAAGCAAATGGTGCAAACGGATCCAATTATCGTCAATTCAGGTATTGGTTATGAAAGCAGCAGCTTCCAAAATTTTACCCTGCGTGTCACTTTCGATCACATTAGTGGCCAGGGTGCAGGTGTACTATTTAATATGCCCTCGCCTTACGATTTGAACGGTGCGCAATTGGTGCGATACTCTGACGAAACCGATTCCCTTATCTGGGGTTATTTCGATGCAAAAGGTGCGTTCAATCGTCAGGGATTCACCAATATTGCCCCGGCAGGTAACGCGCCTCATACGTTGCAGATTTTCTCGGGTGATATATCTTATGATGTGTTCCTTGATGACCAGCTTCTTATTCGGGATGTGCCATTGCAAAGTAAACAAGGAAATATCGGGCTGATAACTTCAGGGGCTTCAGCAGGATTTTCACTCGTAGAGGTGTACCCGTTGTTTGGGGTGAGCGGTGCGCCCACTGGGCAGTTGACTCCCGTTGCACAAAATGGAACCCCATCTTCCACACCAGCCTCTGCCAAAGCTACCCCCACTTTCACACCTGTCTCCGCCAAAGCTACCCCAAAGAATCCTGTCGGCCCATCAGCTGCGCCAACCTTAGTAATCACACCGAAATCCCCCAACACTTCGGCAGCGCCGGCTGCAACTCTCAATGCAGCCACCGGAATCCAATCCCCTTACCATGGGGTTTTTACGGGCAAACTGTCTGACCAGGGCTGGGTAGTGATCAATGGCGATTGGCGCTTCCAGAACGGGAATTTTGTTCAACTGCTTACCAACGGCTACGACCTGACAACCATTTACACAAAAACGTCAGTTAAAAATTTTAGTTACCAGGTTGGGCTGACCCATCAACAGGGCAGTGGGGCAGGTTTGTTGTTTAACCTACCTTATAACGACCGGTTGACAGGTGGCAGCATGGTGCGCTACTCTGATAAGCGCGACAATGCCATTATCTGGGGTTACTTCGACAACAGCGGAGTCTATAAAAACCTGGGCTATGCCGAGGTAAACCATGCTGGGACAGATCATCATACTCTGCGTGTCATCAGCGGCGAATTATCGTACTCCATCTATCTCGATGATCGGCTGGTTGTTCAAGGTGTGCCTTTTCCCTCCAAGTCGAACGCTGGTTACATTGGGCTGCTTACATCGGTTGCCAGTGTCATTTATGATGAAGTCTCTCTAGGAGGTGTCGGTGCGGCCTTCAAGGGCAATTACACATCGCTGGATGGTTTTACCGACCAGCGCATTGTCAGCGGCAAATGGACGCTTGCCAATAACAAAATCGTGCAAACCGTGCCTGACGCAGCTGACTATGTCTGGAATACTGGCGTTGAGGCCGCAAAATATACCATTACGGCAACCATCATCTTGCCAAAAGGCTCGACAACCGTTGGCGCTGGTTTTATTCTGAACATGGCAACACGCAGCTCCAAAAACAATTCCTATATCATCCGCCTGACCAATGCTGGGCAGGGTATCTGGTGGGGCGCCAACGACGCAAGCGGTAAGTTCAAGGGTCAGGGTTCAGTGTCACTGCCTTTCCAGAATACAGGCACCCTCACCCCGTCCGCCTCCCCTGGTCCTACGCAAACGCCAGGAAATTCATTAACTTTCCTGGTTAAAGTCGTGGTTGATGCAGGCAAGATGACTGTTTTCGTCAATGATAACCAAATCGCTGCCGACATTTCCATGACTGGAGTTAGTGGTTGGATTGGGTTGGTCTCTTATGGAGGACCTGTCACCTTCCAGGATGTAAAATTGGAAGTTATCGAGTGAGAGTACCTCGTTGGGTCATCATCCCCCTTATTGCCTTTATGCTCTCGCGATTGTTGATCTTTGCGGTAGGGTTGGCCAGCGATACCATGCTCCCTACTGATCCAGGTCACTGGGTTGCTGCCCCAGACAGCCAATTTCTGTCGATGTGGGCTAAGTGGGATAGCCAGTATTATGATGACATTGCCACCAATGGTTACTGGTTCAGTCCCGGACAGCAGAGTAATGTTGCTTTTTTTCCGGTCTACCCGTTGCTGATGCGTGTCACTGCTCCGCTTACCGGTAAAAGTGTCATTCTGGCTGGATTCATTCTGAGTAACCTGGCCTTTTTGGGGTCTTTGGTCTTTTTCTACCTTTTGACTGAATTGGAATTGGACGCGGATTCGGCCAAAAGGGCTGTGTTCTACCTGGCATTTTTCCCAACATCCTTCTTTTTTAACTGCGTCTACACCGAAAGCACATTTCTGCTTTTCTCGCTGGCGACGATGTATTTTGCGCGACGCCATCAGTGGTTTCCAGCGGCATTAATGGGCATGTTGGCATCTGCCACTCGCAATCTGGGCGTGCTGTTGTGGGCATTGGTGATGTGGGAATGGCTGCGCGAACAGGGTTGGACGCTGAAAACGATCCACAAAAAAGAAAGCTGGGTCAGTTTGTGGCATGGTTTTCAGCAGCATTGGTTTGATCTTTTTATTATTGCCATTATCCCGCTTGGTCTCCTGGTTTATATGTATTTTTTGCGAGCCAATTTCGAGCGTCCCTTCGCTTTTATTGAAACTCAGGCTGCTTGGGGAAGGGTAAACATCGGCCCCCTGGCGGTAATTTCAAAAAATGTGAAAGTGTTGATGGATGGTGTTATCAACAAGGGTTGGCTGACAAATCTTTGGAATACAGCCACTCTGTTATTGTTCCTGGCTCTCATTCCTTTCATCTGGATTCGGCTGGGCGAAGGCTATGCCATTTATGTGTTAATTATGCTGCTTGTTCCTGCTGCAAGCGCCACTGGAAGCATGATACGTTATGTGCTTACTGCCTTTCCCGCTTTTATGTTGCTGGGTTGGTGGGGGCGTCGCGAAAGCGTCGATCGATCGCTGATGTCCAGTTTTGCCGTACTACTTGGCATGTTTGTAACCATCTTTGTGAATTGGGTTTTTGTTGGATGAGATGTAAAATGGAGTAACTAACCACCGCTCTTGATCCTGCTCTAACTATAATCATTCTTTGAGGTAGACCCCGGTTCCCGCACAGGACACGAAAAAGGAATAAAGGATGCCATACGAAAATTACTCTAAATGGAAAACAATCCCGCTCATTGAATCGCCTCATCTATCCATTGTCATCCCGGCTTACAATGAGCAAGAGCGAATCATTGCTACGATTGGCGCAATAGCCTCGCACGTTTCAGATTTGGGCTTCCCATGGGAATTGCTCATTGCCGACGACGGTTCAAAAGACCAGACCGTAAAACTTTGCGATGAACTGGGGTTGGTCAATCTAACTGTGCTCAAAGCGCCCAAAAATGGCGGTAAAGGCAGCGCTGTCCAGCGTGGAATGTTGGCCGCGCGAGGCAAATATAGTCTATTTGCCGATGCCGATAACTCGACCCCGATCGAAGAGGTATCCAAGCTTCTCGTTAAACTCGAAAAAGAAGGTTATGACGTGGCAGTTGGCTCGCGGGCAGCGGAAGGTGCTGAAGAGGGCAAAAAGTCGCTGCTGCGAAAGATTCTCAGCGCTGGGCTGCGTTGGATCGTGAAAAATATCATGCATATCGGCGTGCGTGATACCCAATGTGGTTTTAAGATGTATACCGCTGAGGCCGCCCGAAAACTGCATAGTAAACAGACTATAATGGGCTTTTCATTTGACTTGGAGATTCTCTACCTGGCCTCCAAGTATGGGTACAAAATTGCCGAGGTGCCGGTCTCGTGGATCGATGCTCCTGGCTCGAAAGTGGATACAAAGAAGGAAGTACAGCGTTTTTTGCGAGATTTATATAGAATTTGGTCGAATGACTTGAAGGGCATCTACCGTTAATGTTCCGGTTCGCATACGGAGCATGGGAAGGAGTAAAGCATGCGTATTGCCATAGTCACAACACACCCGCCATCGAAAGGCTCGCTTAACGAGTATGCCTATCACTTTGTGCGCTTCTTGCGCCTGAAACCGGAAAGCGCCGCGGAACTATTTTTACTGGTGGATGAACTCCCGGAAGGGCAGTCTTATCCATCCGAGCAGGAACCTGGCTCCATCCCTGTGCATTTTATTCCATGTTGGAATTTTGGAGCGTGGAATAATATCTTGCGCATTCGAAATGCTGTTCGCCAGGTTAATCCCGATATCGTGCTCTTTAATATCCAATTCGCATCGTTTGCGGATAAGAAAATTCCGGCAACACTTGGGTTGTTG
>CAIMZS010000623.1 GCA_903846015.1 uncultured Anaerolineae bacterium
ATAGTTTGGGCTTACCACGCTATCCAGTTGCTCCCAGGCCGCCTGGTTGTACAAATCTAAAAACTGCCGGCAAACAAGGATGTTCGCTTCAGACATAATTTCCTCCATGGTTTTGATTGGATCGGGTCAAAGTAAGGAATTATCGGATCATCGTTCATCAACGTTTTGCATGGCTGCAATGGTTTCATCAATGGCTTGCTGGAAAGTCAGCGCCATTCCGACGGCGCGAGCCGCGGCGAACGTTTCTTCTCCAAGTCGAGCCTGCAATTTTGACACAATTGGCTCCACCAGATGCCTTTCAGAGCTGG
Source organism: uncultured Anaerolineae bacterium (assembly GCA_903846015.1). Lineage (GTDB taxonomy): Bacteria > Chloroflexota > Anaerolineae > Anaerolineales > Villigracilaceae > UBA5195. The sequence goes on from CAIMZS010000623.1 coordinate 309, forward strand.
GGAGGGAGAAGGCCTCGTGTTCGCGAATATATTGTGCATGTCCTAGCAGCATGACGGCTGTTTCGGGGGCGATATCTGGCAGGTTACAAACCGCTTCCAGAAAATAAGCCAAAATATAAGTAGATCCCGGTCTCTTCTTCAGGACATCCAGTCCTTCTGAAAGAAAGCCCCTGGCTTTCGCATAGTTCTTTTGCGCGAGCGCAATCCACCCCAGTCCAAGCGGTATAAGTACCGTGCGTGCGCCGGTGTTCTCCTGACAAATGTCAAGACATGCCTCGAAGGTTTCCTGAGCCCTTATGGTCTCACCCATCAGGAAGGCATTCCAGCCGAGGTAAAAGAGCGCCCGAACCGAACAAGATGGGTCGCTCAGGTCGCGAAAAATTTGCAGGGCTTGATCCTCATAATCCTTGCCCGTTGCAAAATCGCCCCGCTGGGTGGCCAACCGCCCGAGCAGCAGCAGGCAGTGCGCGATCTGGTGCCTTTCCTTGAGGAGCTGCGCCAGGCGCAGGGCTTCCTGCAGCAGGGCCGCGGCTGAGGTCTGGTTGTCCCTGGTAGTTTCATTCCAACCATAATCCCTGAGATTATAGATGCGCGCGCGGGTGTTTCCCAGTTTTTCAGCGACTTGATGGGCCTCTTCGAGGTAGCGGCTGGTCTCACCGGCGTCATTTGAAATTCCGATTGCCCACCAGCCCAAACCTATTGACAGGATAAACTGATTGCCAGAGGCGCGGGCCAGGTCCAGGCCTTCCTTAAATTGAACAATTTCCTCTTCCCCATTTGAAAAAAAACTGGTTAAATTCAACAGGCAGAGACTGGTCAGGGTTGCATGTTTAAGCTGGCGTGCCAGAACGAGCGCCTCTTCCATGCGACGGATGGCTTCCGCGCGCAGGCTGATCCGTTCAGCCAGCAGCCCGGCGGCAAACAAGGCCCGGCAGCGCGGCAGGCTACTCACTTCGGGCGCGCGCTGGAGGGCATCAGTGCACCATTGGTAGCCTTCGCGGGTATAACCACGCACATCCCAGAAGTCTCCCAGGGCGCCGCTTAGCTGCAGCGCTTTTTGCGGATTCACGTCGGGAGACTCGAGCGACCAGCCCAGGGCGGCGCGCAGGTTGTCGTTCTCAGTCTCGAGCTTTTCGATCCAGGCCAGGTCATCGGGGCCAAACATGCCCAGGTAACCCTGTTCGGCCAGCGTTATGAAGTAATCGAGGTGCCGATCGCGCAGCCAGGCGGCAGACTCACTCTCAAACAGTTTTTCGCGGGCATACTGGCGGATGGTTTCGAGGGCATGGTAGCGGGCTTCGCCGCCTTGCTCGGTCATGACCACCAACGACTTGCGAACTAGTTGGGAAAGCAG
>CAIMZS010000624.1 GCA_903846015.1 uncultured Anaerolineae bacterium
CATCCCATCTATCGCCTGTAATCAGAAAACATACTTTGGCGCCAGGGTAGGGCGGAACTTCCAGCACATCGCCAATAAACGACCGGGCAGTTTCTGTCGGCTTGATAAAGAGCTGGTCATCACAAATCGATGCCACCATCTTTCCATTACAGTAAACTCCATATTCGCCAAACATTTTCCTTGCAGAAACTTCCCCTGCGCCTGCCATTTGTTCAACAATAAAATCAACTGTGCTCTGATTCGAAGACATGCCTGTTCCTTCGTGTTCTACTCAGAATCGTCCAACTCAGCCTCGCCCTTCACCTTTATCGAGAAAATTCTCCAGGAGAACAAGTAAAAGCCGATATCAATTCCGTTTATCTTCAACTTGCCCTTCGGCAGCTTGCTCAGGCTCAGATCAATCTTCATGGGGCTTTTTTCATCACCTCGGATGGTGGCGTTGAAAGGTTTTTCAGTGTCAGCGTTGAGTGCCACATCCATTTTAACCGGGTTGCGCTCATCGCCAGTCAGCGTGGTGGTCAGCGCTTTGTTCGGATCAATCGCCAGCATCAATCCAACTGTGGCTGCCAGCGGCCGGGGTATGGAGATTGTGTTTTCATATTCGGCTTTGGCGGCGTCCATAGCTGCCTGATAGCTAGACTGGGCGGTTGCTTCGGCGGCATCACAAATAACCTGCTCGGCTGCATCAGCCTGATTATAGATCTCATCTGCGGATGCGATGGCCCCATCCAGCACATTCCTGCCGGCCTGCGCCGTTATATTGAAGGCATTATCGGCGGCCTGGGTGGCGTTTTGGAACACAGTTCGTGGGCCACTTGTTGCCACTTCATAGGCGGTATTCGCATCAGCGATTACCTGTTCGCGTATCGCTGCGATCAAGATCAGGTTGGCGGCTTGAATGGTTGCTTCTCGGGTATTGCGGGCTGCCACAACGACAGGGTCGATCTCGAGCGCTGCGTTTGCGGCCGCGATGGATGCTTCGCGTACCGACATTGCCTGGGCTGTTGCGGCTGCGAAGGCAATGTTCGCAGTTTCCACTGCCGTTTCCCTGGCCAATTGTGGCGCTACCAGCGCAGCTCGAGAAGCCTCCTGTGCCGTCATCAAGGCGGCATCGCGGATGACGGCTGCTGCCTGCTCTGCAGCGCTGCGGATGGTTGTGGCGGCATGCACTCGGCTGCCGCCGTGGATGGCAACACCGTCCGGCACCTGTAAATTGAGAATGGGATCTGGCAGTTGCATTGTTTATCTCCTTGGGTGTTTCAATAATTGGTTCAGCCGTGGGCTGCTTTCCGTACGTGGTGATCGGTTATTGGATCGCCTTCGCTGTTCAACCTATCCAACCGTTTCTGCCTTGAATATCAGGGTGTAGTGAGGTGCGGTGGTGATTGCAGCGGGCGTAAAAGTCTGAAATATGCAATACCCAAGTATAGCATTTCTTAGCGATTGTATGGAATGGCAGTCTTGACATACGCTCAATTTGGTTTTGAACTCACGCATACCAATTTTGATAATCGTCATGGCTGCGCCTTTATTGCAACTACGTTTTGTGCAGGTGTAGGCATAGAGCAGGATGATTTCCAATGATGACCGACCATTAATGCACACTCGCCAGTATCACCAGTATGCCGGGTTCAGGGTATTCTGTCCACCAGTCGCAAAATTCGCTGGAATGATCAGTCCAGTGTGGAAGTTCTTTCGCCAGGCTAACATGCTGCCCAATACCCGTCTTCCAGGATCTCTTGGATATGAAGCAATGTGCCGCCAGCGTTTACAAAATTTCAAAAAAACCGTTAAAGATATATAATCGCTGCCATGAACGCATCCTTCCCTGCTGACCAACTGCTTGACGGCGCGCTGTCCGAAAGCGCTGCCCAATCCTTGCTTACATCTCTCGGGTTTCAGGATTGGCGCGCCGCCCTACGTCACCTGCAGCGTATCGCCAGCCGGGGTGCAGGTGTGCGCAAATCACTGAACAATATTTTGCCCTACCTGCTGATCACGCTTTCCGCCTGCGCCGATCCTCATCAGGCGCTGGTAAACCTGGAACGCTTTGCAGGCGATCAGCACGTGGATGTAGTTTTTCAAAAGCTCAGCGAGAACCCAAGAATACTGGAGATCCTGGTCACCATTTTCGCGGGCAGCCAGTTCCTTACCGAAATCTTGCTGCGTGACCCGTTTCGTTTGGAAGTTCTGACCAATCGCGAACTCCTGGCCCACCAGAAAAGCGCCGATGAGTTTCACCGGGAAGCCGGGGTTGTGATGCGGCCCTTTCCCCCAGCCCAACAGCTTAATGCGCTGCGGCGCTACCAGCACACTGAGCTTCTGCGCATCGGGGCCAGCGACTTGCTCAGTCTGTACGATTTGCCGGCGGTCACCAGCCAGCTTTCCAACCTGGCAGAAGGCATGGCGCGCGCCTGCCTGTCGTATGCCAGTGAACAAAGCGGCGCTAGTGCAAAAGGTTTTGTAGTCATTGGCATGGGAAAACTGGGCGGATCTGAACTCAATTACAGTTCAGATATCGATCTGCTTTTTCTTTGTGATCCAAAGGACTCTGTCGGCAGGAATGAGACCGATACCCTGCGTCTTGGGCAGCTCTTGATAGATGCGTTGGGCGGTATGGGTGAGGATGGTTTCCTTTACCGGGTGGATATGCGCCTGCGTCCGTGGGGGCGCGATGGCACTCTGGTCAGCTCGGTGGACGGCTACCTGAGCTATCTGCTCAAGAATGCGCGTCATTGGGAAAAACAGGCCCTGATCAAGGCCCGACCCATCGCCGGTGATCTTGCTCTGGGCGAAGACTTCCTGCGGCAAGTGGAGCCTTTTATCTACGGCGAAAATCCCGAAACCTTGCGGGCCAGTGTGCATGCCATGAAGCAGCGCACGGAGGAAGTCCTGCGTGCCAAGGGCCGCGAATGGGGCCAGGTCAAGCTCGGGGAAGGCTCGATCCGCGATGTGGAATTCGTCACTCAATATCTGCAGCTGGCTTATGGCAGTGTAAACATTAAGCTGCGCAAAAAATCGACCTTGCAGGCGCTCAGAAGGTTGGCTAAATTTCAATACATCACCACTCCCGAAGCCCGTGTCCTGACTGATGGCTATATTTTTCTGCGTACAGTGGAACACTTCCTGCAAATGATGCACTACCGTCAGACTTACAGCCTGCCTTCCGACCCGGCGGCGATCCAACTGCTGGCGCGACGGCTGGGTTTTGCCTCACGCGAGGCTTTTTTGGAACTTTACCAGCAGCACAGCCTGGCCATTCGGGCGGTTTATTCAAAATATGTTGGCGGGATCACCCCGCCCGCAAAAATAACCACCGATTCCCAGGCTGCCCAGCCATCGGATTCCATTCGACAGCACCTGGCACGTATGGATAAATCTTATGCCGCCGCTTTTTCTGCCGAAGAAATCAGTCAACATGCCGGGCTGGTCGGTCAGCTTGATGAAAATAATCTTGTACAGGTGCAGGCCCGGCTTCTCCAGGATCAGCGCTGGCAGGTAAGTGTGGTGGCTTTCGATTATCTTGGCGAATTGTCGATGATTTGCGGGCTGATGTTTGTTCACAGGCTCGATATCCAGTCTGGGGAGATCTTCACCTACGAAACCCTGGAAAAACCAATTGAGCAAGCAAGAACCAGGTTCACCCGCCAGGGCAAGTGGAATCCATCCTTGAAGCCGGTCTCTCCCCAGGCTGTTCTCATCCGCCGGAAAATTGTGGATGTGTTTATCGTTCAATCGCTTGCCTCAGCTGCTCCAGATTGGGTTCAATACCAGGACGATTTGCAAGCTCTGCTCAAGATGATGGACCAGGGGCAACGCCGTGAGGCGCGCAGCCTGCTGGCCAAGCGAGTGGGGGCGGTTTTCGCCGGGATGGAAAGTGCTCCTCGCCCGCTCTTCCCGATCGAAATTACCATCAATAATGAAATTTCGGAACGCTACACTTCACTGCAAATCAAAACCGCTGACTCGGTTGGTTTTTTGTATGAGTTTACCAATGCGCTATCATTGACACACACCTATATTGCCCGCATGGTCGTGCAGACCGATGGACCGCATGTCGATGACTTGCTGTATGTTACCGATGAAGCCGGGAAAAAGATCACCGCTCCTGAAAAACTGCGCGAACTTCGCACCGCTGCCGTACTGATCAAGCACTTTACTCACCTGCTGCCACGCTCACCCAACCCCGCTGCGGCCTTGCTGCACTTCCGCGAATTCCTGGCGCAGTTGTTTGAACGCCCGAACTGGGCGGATGAACTCACCTCGCTCGAGAACCCCCAGGTGATGGACAACCTGGCGCGGTTGTTAGGCGTCAGCGATTTTCTTTGGGATGATTTCATGCGCATGCAGTACGCCAATCTTTTCCCGGTGGTCAGCGCAGCCGGGGCACTTTCCACAGCCAAAACTCGTGCTGATCTTCAGCAAGAATTAGCGGGAGCGCTGGCGACTTTCCATTCAGGCTCTCAAGATTCGCATAGCGACGTCTCCTGGCGTGACTCGTTAAACGCCTTCAAAGATCGCGAAATGTTCCGTATTGATATGCGACACATCCTCGGGCATACCAGTGAATTTTGGGATTTTTCAGAGGAACTGACCGATCTTATCGAAGTGGTGGTGAACGCCGCTTTCCACCTTACGTGCGATGATTTGATGTCATCGCATGGTATCCCGCGCTTACATGGGCAGATTATGGATCAGTCGCTACTGACAGATGGTTCCATTTCACAGATGACGGTGCTGGCCTTGGGAAAATGTGGCGGGCGCGAATTAGGTTTTGCTTCGGATATCGAATTGATGTTCGTTTACGTGGGCGAAGGTCTTACAGATGGCGCAGATGTGTTGGCAGCCTCGGTCTTCCATGAAAAGGTGGTTCAGAACTTTATTACTGCCATTCGCGCACGGCAGGAAGGCATCTTTCAAGTTGATCTGCAGCTGCGTCCATATGGCAAAGCCGGCAGCATGGCTGTATCGCTGGATTCGTTCAAACGCTATTATGCCCCGCAGGGGCCGGCCTGGGCTTACGAGAGGCAGGCATTGGTAAAGCTTCGCCCCATCGCGGGGGATGAGGCGCTTGGTAGACTGTTGTGCAGCCTGCGGGATGAATACACTTACAATGGCGCCGCTTTTGATGTGACTGCTATGCGTGCCATGCGCGAGCGCCAGGTGCGTCACTTGGTGAGCGCGGGCAGGTTTAACGCCAAGTACAGCCCGGGCGGCCTGGTGGATATTGAATATCTTATCCAGGGTTTGCAAATCAATCATGGCGCGGTCGACTCTGCCCTGCGGCTCACCAACATTCGCCAAGCCATGTCCGCGCTCCATTCGCGCGGTATTCTCGAAATCATTGATTACACCCGCCTGCACAAGGCACACACCTTTTTTCGCTGGCTGATCGATTCAATGCGGGTCGTTCGCGGCAATTCAAAGGACGTCACTGTACCTGTCTATGGGACTGAGGAATTCGAATTCCTGGCGCGGCGCTTGAAATATGGCAGTGATGTACAACGATTGAGGGATGATCTGCAGCAATACCAGGCTGATGTGGTTGAGATGAACCGCAGGCTGCTACCCTAGTCCTTTCATATCTGGGTCAAAAGGATTAGGGCTTAAAAGGGTTAAAGTTGGTATCCCGATCATAGAAATCTTCCTTTTCGGCCTTCTTGAGAAAATTTACAAGCAAGTAGGTGATCGGTGTCATCAAGGCTTCGATGGCTGATTTAAACACGTAATTGGTGAGCGCCAGTGTGATAAAAAGGCTCCCGGGGAAGACGCCAAAAAGGGTTGCAATTAAAACAAAAATGAAGGAATCAATCAGTTCACCAATCAGTGTGCTTCCAATTGTTCGCACCCAAAGATATCTTCCCCCGGTAAAAATCTTCAGTTTTGCGAGCGTAAAAGAGTTTGAAAATTCACCGCTCCAATAGCCTGCCAGCGAGCCAAGCATGATGCCTCCAGTCGACATGCCACCCAGGATGGCGGTATAAGCCGCATCACCAGCGTAACTCTGCCAGGTGGTTTCACCGGGAAGGATTTTGACCAACCAGAAGACAGCTGACGCGAGCGCCAGGCAAAAGAACCCTGTCCAGATCACCCTTCGCGACCTTTTGTAACCATATACCTCGGTCAGGATATCGCCAAAAATATAGCTGATCGGGAACAGGATGGTGCCGCCATCAAATGCCATCGGCAAACCGAAAAGGCTGAATCTCAGGTCAACGATCTTGGCTGATGATGCCACGTTGCTGACCACCAGGACAGTCACAAATACTGCCATGATGATATCAAAATAACGGAATTGGCGATCAAAGTTCATTTCACTATATTCCAACCTTTTCCATCATCCGGCAGAATGAACATTTCCCTTCATACATGGTTGGCTGGCCGCACTTTGGACAATTAAATAAAGGCGGTATTGACGGGGTTACATCTTCGGCGAATAGACCCTTTTCGCGCGCATCCAGAAAATCCAGGTAAAAGCTTAGTTTTGCTCCGGGGCGCTCGTTTTCAAGCCGGTTTAGCAGTTCCTTATAATAGATCGTAGTGGAGCCCACTGAAAACGGGCATTCTTCATAAATGTATTCAATCCCTCGCAGCATGGCATAGGCGGTCATTTCTTTTTCATAAAACCGACACAGCGGCTTGACCTTGCGCGCCAGGCCATCATGTTCGGGCAGGACTGGTTTCTGGCGCAACAATAAGTCTTTTGACCATTTAAGCGTATTGCCAAACAGCACTGCGGCTTCATCGTCCAGGTTGTGCCCGGTTGCCAGCACATCGTATCCCAGATCATGCGCGATCCGGTTCATCTCATGCCGCTTGATCAAACCGCATACTGAGCATGGTTTGCCGTGACCCCGATTCGAAAGCTGTGCCAGGGTGGGAATATTATGGCCGTATTCTTTTTGAATATCGACCACACGGAGTTTCAACCCGCGTTCGCTGGCAAATTTCTCGGCCAGGCGATGGGACTCATCCGAATAGCCAAATCCTCCGTCAATGCCCAATCCAATGTATAACCCATCGACCTGGTAACCCAGTCGCTGCAGGATATCCCATAGCGAGAGTGAATCCTTGCCCCCCGAAACCGCCACAAGGATTTTCTCGTCCGGGCCGAACATCCAGTATTTTTTGATAAATCGGGCGGTTTGTTCGGGGATCCACTCTAAATAATGCTCCTTGCACAAGGCCAGTTTGTGCTGTTTCATGTTGACGAGCGCTTTTTCACCGCAGGTTTTACACTTCAACGCATACCTCCGGAAATTACTGCGATTAATCTGACGACATCTCCATCTTTTAATATCTCATCTTCCAGGATCATCTCCCCATCGCGTGTTGCAATAACACTCTCAGGCAGGATTGTCGTTTTTCGAAGTGAATCAAGCAGTGTCATTCCGGGCTTAACTTCGTATTCCTTGGCGCGTAATATTAGTTTGACAGTCATACTACTCCTTTGAAGTAGTTATTTTAACATGAGTATTCAGTAAAAATCATTCCATCTCAATAACGACAACAATCGACAGAAGCAGTATAATTTTTATCATCTTAATTCTAAAGTTCAGGAGGATATTTTTTTATGGATGAAATTGAATTTACTCGCAATTATAGTGATCGCTGCACCGATCAAGGTTTTCAGTTTGAGTTTAATTGCAACCGCTGCGGTAATGGTTATCGATCTTCCTTCCAACCCTGGGTAGTTGGCGCAGTATCAGGCGCATTGGATGCCGCCTCCAGCCTTTTTGGCGGGGTGTTTGGACAGGCTGCCAATATGGGTGAACGCGTCCGTTCCGCTACCTGGCAGCAAGCGCGGGATAAGGCCTTTCTGGATGCCGCCCAGAAGCTCAAGCCCAATTTTGTCCAGTGCCCCCGTTGTTCTTCCTGGGTGTGCCGAAAAAACTGCTGGAATCAGGCGAGGGGTTTGTGCAAGGGATGCGCGCCCGATCTGGCGGTTGAAATTTCTGCCCAGCAATCTGCAAAAGCCATCGAGAAAGTCATGAGCGGTGTTGGTGTAGATGCTGAAGACGAAGCCGTTGTTAATAGTGTAGGTAAGTCCAAAGTGGTTGCATCTTGCCCGCAATGCAGCGCTGCGCTTACCCCAGGGGCAAAATTCTGCCCGGAGTGCGGCGCCAAGATCCAGGAAAAGAAATTCTGCGCCGAATGTGGCGCTGCGCTTAGCCCGGGAGCAAAATTTTGCCCGGAATGTGGCACAAAGACCGCCAGTTGATATATAAAAAAGATAGGGTGATGGCTATTCCATCACCCTATCTTTTACTTCGATCACCGCTTATTGTTTTGCGATATTGACCAGCAGTTGGCTAAGATGCCCCAACATTCGTTCTCCGCGGTAGCTGCCATACAGCACCCGCGCTGCTACTTCCTTATCTATCTTTTCCGGTGAGACCAATGGCTTTACAATTTTTTGCAGGATGCCCTTGTCGCACTTATCCAACAGGTCGGTGGCGCGGATCACTTCAGGGGCGAAGCAAACCCGCCGATCCCACAGTTTTACATCGGCAGGGTAGTCGCTGCCTTCCTGGTCAAAGCTAAAACAGTAGGTGTGAAAAAGTTGATGAGCCGTTTCGGTGATATATGCGCCGGTAACGTGTGGCGCGTTCTCTTCGAAGTGAGCATGAACCTTATCTTTTAACTGGGTCAAAGACAGGGCGCCACTTTTTCCATATTCGTGAAATTTGAAGATGATCGCCGGACGATATTCATTCGGTGTCATACGGATTTTATGCCCTGCCAATACATGGAGATATTGCTCCAAAATCAGTTCTTCCGAAAGCGGCGCTTCCAGGATAAGTTGTGCTTCCAATTGGTCGCCACTGGTGCGCAGGTTGATCATCTCTGTTTGGGCTTGCAAAAAATCCTTGAAACTGGAAAAATCGTAATTTCGTTCATTGAAAGACGGGTTTAGCCGCAGCATCGACTTTTTCAATTCAGCCGCCAGCATCCACTCTCCTTCCCAGACTTCCAGCACTCGTCGCAGCAGTATGCGCGCCTCGCTGATATCGAACGATGGCGCGGGTGGAGGCTCAGGTGCTCCTTTTTTGGATGGGCGCAGCGGTGCAGGTGGTGGTGGTGCGATAAGCTTGTCATAAAAAATGAACTCATCACAGGCGTTAACCAGGTATTCTGCACTGGTCCCACTTATACCCACTCCGATTACAAATTTTCCCGCAGCCCGCAGGCGGTGGACTAGCTCGGTAAAATCACCATCCCCTGAAACCAGCAGTACATGGGTCACCTGGCTCACAGGAGATTGGAGCATTTCCAATGCATCAATCACAATGCGAATATCGGCTGCGTTCTTGCCGCGTTTGCTCGAGACATGCACAAGGTCAATGCCCAGCCCCAACAAATCCCGCTGCGCCGCGGCCTGGGCAGCCCAATCTGCATACGCCCTGCGGATGACGGTCCGTCCGGTGCGGCTTGCCATTTCCAGTATCTTTTTCCATTCAACTTCTACATCTTTGCCGAGGGTAGTTGTTACACTGATTTCGATGTTATCATAGTCAATGAAAACGGCCACCTGGCCATTATCGTTATTCATCGGCCCTCCTTTTTTAGTGAGATACTATGAGTATATAATAAGCAGAGAAGGATGGCAACCTTTAATATGAATCACAACCAAAAAATAGGTAAATGGGGCGAACTAGCCGCCTCAGAGTATATCCAAAATAAAGGTTACGAAATATTGGGAAAAAATATCCGCACTCCTCATGGTGAAATTGATATCATTGCATGTGTGGAAGACGTGATTATATTTGTAGAGGTCAAAACACGCACCTCGCGCAGCTTTGGCTTGCCTGAGGAAGGCCTTACTCGCAGAAAACTGGCTCATATGCTGGCCAGTGCCCGATATTACGCTGCCGAACATGAGATTGATACCTGGCAGTGTGATGCCATTGCTGTTGAAAGAATCCCTGGTGGGCCGCCCCATTTTGAGCACTTTGAAAATGTCACTGCCTAATCCCCACCCGCCCCTGATCGTCATCGTTGGGCCTACAGCCGTCGGAAAGACAGACCTGGCTATTAGACTCGCCCAACGTTTGAACGCAGAGATTATCTCGGCTGATTCGCGCCTTTTTTATCGTGGCATGGATATTGGCACCGCAAAACCATCCCGCGCTGAGATGGCGTTGGTCCCACATTATCTGATCGATGTAGCCAATCCCGATGAAACCTGGTCACTGGCGCTTTTTCAACAAAAAGCGCATGAATTGATTACTGACTTGCATACGCGCGGCAAATTGCCGATGCTCGTCGGTGGAACCGGCCAATATATCCGTTCTGTTACCCTGGGCTGGACGCCACCGGAAGTTCAACCAGACCCGCGTCTGCGCAAGGTTCTTGAAATGCTCGCTGCACAATACTCTCCTTATTGGCTGCATGAAAAGCTGCGCGTTCTTGATCCTATCTCTGCCGACCGCATGGATGCGCGCAACCTGCGTCGAACTGTGCGCGCAATGGAAGTTATTCTGACAAGCGGGCAGCTTTTTTCGAGCCAGCGCGGCGCCTCGCAATCCCCATATCAACTTATTACCATCGGGTTGAATCGCCCTCGCACTGCGCTATATTCCAGGATCGATGAACGCATCGACGCCATGTTTGCTGCCGGCTTGCTAATCGAAGTTCAAACCATGCTTGAAAAGGGCTACGCGGGTGAGCCGGAACTTCCGAGCCTTTCTGCCATTGGTTACCGTCAGGCAATCGCAGTTTTACAGGGTAGAATGAGCATCGAAACAGCCAAAGTGGAAATGAAACGCCTCACCAGGATGTTTGTGCGCCGCCAGTCCAATTGGTTCAAAGAAAATGACCCAACTATCAAATGGTTCGAGATGGACGATAACACACTCAGCGCAGTGGAAACGTTCATTCTTGCTGAGCTGTCAAACTAAATAAATACCAGCCGATTGTGAAAAATTTCTCACAGTTGACTTTTTTTTTATTCACTCTATACTTTAAATTAATACAAAACACATTGTCGGAGGAGAAGATACGCATGGAAAATCGTCCGTGGCTTACGCATTACGACAAAGGGGTACCCAAGAGTATTGATTATCCTAAGGCGCCGCTGTTCCATTTTTTGGAGGAAGCAGCCCGCAAATATCCAGATCGCCCCTGCACCATTTTTAAAGGAGCTGTAATCAGTTATAAGAAAATGAACGAGATTACAGATCAGGTAGCCGGGGCGTTATCGTCTCTAGGTGTTAAAAAAGGTGACCGGGTCGGTATTTTTATGCCAAATACGCCACAGTTTGTGATGGCATATTTCGGTATCCTGAAGGTTGGAGGGGTGGTTGTTGCCACCAATCCGCTGTACACACCGACAGAGATCGAACACCAGATTAATGATGCTGGCATTGAAGTGATGTTTGTAATGTCCAATTTCTACAACACTATCAAAACGGCACAGCCAAAGACAAAGCTAAAAAAGATCATTGTCACGAATATCAAAGAAACCCTGCCGCCTATAATGGGTCTTTTGTTTACCCTGGCAAAGGAGAAAAAAGGCGGTTTTCGCATTGAAGGCGGTTTGAAAGATGGTGATGTATGGATGAAAGATCTGTTGGGGAAATTTACCCCATCTGATCGACCGAAAATTGATATCTCCCCAGATGATACTGCCATGTTCCAATATTCGGGTGGTACCACGGGTGTCTCCAAGGCAGCGGTGGCGATGCACCGCAATGTGGTCGCCAACACCTTGCAGATCAAGAATTGGATGACAAATCTCAATGATGGTCAGGAAATTGTCTTAATGGCTATTCCGTTGTTCCATGTTTACGGCATGGTGGCAGGGATGAACTTTGCCATGGCGGGCGGAGCTTCAATGGTAATGATTCCAAATGCCCGTGATATTCCAGATGTGTTGGAAAATATCGATAAGTACCATCCAACCATCTTCCCAGGGGTTCCTACGCTTTACAATGCTATTAATAATCGTCCAGAAGTGGCTGCTGGCAAGTATCACTTGCGATCGATCAAAGCCTGCATTTCTGGTTCGGCTCCTTTGCTGCGTGAGACGAAGGAGAAATTCGAAGCACTGACAGGCGGGGTTGTCTTTGAGGGGTTTGGGCTTTCCGAAGCGCCTACCGCCACGCACTGCAACCCGTTTTTCGGTGAGAATAAAACTGGCTCGGTGGGTATGCCCTTGCCGGATGTGGAATGCAAGATCATTAGTCTCGATGATGGCGAAACCGAATTGGGGGTTGGTGACGTGGGTGAAATAATCATTCGCGGTCCACAGGTTATGAAGGGCTACCACAACATGCCCACTGAAACAGCGAATACCCTGCGGGACAGGGGTGATGGCGGCGCTCCCTGGCTTTTCACTGGCGATATTGCCCGGATGGATGAAGATGGATACTTCTATATCGTAGATCGTAAAAAAGAATTGATCAAACCTGGTGGCTACCAGGTCTGGCCGCGCGAGGTGGAAGAAGTAATTATCGCACATCCAAAAGTAATGGAAGTGGGTGTGGCCGGTATCCCCGATCCTTACCGCGGAGAAACAGTCAAGGCGTGGATCGTTCTCAAGTCAGGCGAAACGGTTACAGAGGCAGAGATCAAGGCTTTTTGCAAGGAAAAATTGGCCCCTTACAAGGTACCAACACACATCGAATTCCGCACTGAACTGCCCAAAACCACTGTAGGCAAGATTCTGCGTCGCGAGTTGGTTCGCCAGCACAAAGAAGCTGCCAAATAAATATCCAAGAACAGGACAAAAAAAGCCACCCGAATTCGGGTGGCTTTTTTTGTATTTCTTTGTCGGATTAGATTGCAGCCTGTGGAGTGCCGCTTTTCTTCGGGGAGGGAGGAGGGAAAACCTTTTCAAACTCATCTCGGGTGATAGTTTCCTTCTCCAGCAATAAATTGGCGACATCATCCAACTCTTTGCGGTATTTCTTGAGGGTAGCCTGGGCTTGCTTGTAAGCTTCATCCACCAACCGGCGGACTTCACTGTCTATTTGCTGGGCAATTGCTTCGGAATAATCGCGTTGTTCAGAAATCTCGCGTCCCAGGAAGATCAGCTCTTCCTTTTGGCCGTACACCATATTGCCCAGCTTGTCGCTCATCCCGAGGCGGGTCACCATGGTTCGAGCAATGCGCGTAACCTGCTCGATGTCATTTGATGCGCCTGATGTGATGTCGTCGAACACTTCTGCCTCAGCAGCGCGGCCCCCAAGGGCGTACGCCAACGTCGCCAGGAATTTCTTGCGAGACATGAGGATACGGTCTTCTTCCGGGCGGAACCAAGTTACACCGCCAGCCTGTCCTCGGCCAACGATAGTGACTTTTTGCACCGGGTCAGCTTCGATAATCGCGTTGGCAACTACTGCATGACCAGCTTCGTGATATGCAATGATACGTTTTTCTTCTTCGCTGATCAAACGTGACTTGCGTTCTGGGCCAAGCACAACCCGTTCGATGGCTTCTTCCATTTCGGATTGGCTGATGCTTTTCTTATTACGGCGGGCAGCCAGGATGGCAGCTTCGTTGACCAGGTTTTCCAGGTCGGCGCCAACCAGGCCTGGGGTGCCGCGCGCAACTGATCCAAGATCAAGGGCGGGATCCAGTGGTTTGCCCTTGGAGTGTACTTTCAGAATGGCTTCTCGACCCTTTACATCTGGACGATCAAGCGTGACGCGGCGGTCAAAGCGACCGGGGCGCATCAAAGCTGGGTCGAGAATATCGGGGCGGTTGGTGGCAGCCATGACAATAACGTTTGTATCGGTATCAAAGCCATCCATTTCAACCAGCATCTGGTTGAGGGTTTGCTCACGTTCATCGTGCGAACCGCCCAAACCTGCGCCACGCTGCCGGCCGACAGCATCGATTTCATCAACAAATATGATGCAAGGCGAGTGGCGCTTGGCCTGATCAAACAAGTCACGCACGCGGCTGGCACCCACACCAACGAACATTTCTACGAACTCGGAACCTGAGATCGAGAAAAATGGTACGCCCGCTTCGCCCGATACGGCTTTTGCTAACAGTGTTTTACCTGTTCCAGGAGGCCCAACCAATAAAACACCTTTGGGGATGCGGGCGCCGAGTTGGATGAATTTTTGCGGTTCACGCAAGAATTCGACCACCTCTTTAAGCTCTTCTTTGGATTCGTCCGCGCCGGCAACATCGTCAAAAGTTACGGTTGGATGTTCGCCGCTGAACATGCGAGCGCGGCTTTTCCCAAATGACATGGCCTGGTTGTTTGAACCCTGGGCTTGGCGGAAAATCCACCAGAACAGGCCAAACATCAGGATGAAAGGCAGCACATAACCTACGACACTCAAAATCGAGATCCATGAACTGGGCGGTTGTATCTCCACCTTAACCTTATCAGGGGTGAGGCGATCGGCAGAAACACCCAATTGGATCAACTGCTCTACCAATGAGACGCCGTCTTCCTTTTGGGCCGTCTTTTCGATATCACCCTGGGTGCCACCGGGATAGATCACACGTAAGCGATTATCTGCTTCAACAACGATACGTTGGACCCTGCCTGATTGGATATCCGCGGCAACCTGGTTTATGGTGAGGGTTTCATCTGCGCCAGGTTGTTGTCGGATCTGGAAAAATACCATCGCAACAATCGCGATGAAAAGCAACGCGTATATTATTAAAGACTGATTTCTTGAATTGTTCACAAAGACCTCCTCTTAAGGTCAAGGATGATTATATACCAACCAAACGAGCTTATGTTTCAAATGAAGAATAACTTATATGATTCTCTAATATATTCCGGCCTAAAATAGTCAAAATTACCTGTTAAAACAGATTACTCAAGCACAAGCGTTACCGGGCAGTGGTCCGACCCTAGAATGTCATCGTGAACGATCACTTCGCGCACACGTGGGGCTAGCTTTTCAGAAACCAGGAAGTAATCCAGGCGCCAACCCACATTGCGTTGACGCGCACCTATTCGGTATGCCCACCATGTATATTGAACCTTTTCTGGATACAGATGGCGGTAGATATCCACAAAACCATGTTCAAGAAATTTATCTATCCACTTGCGTTCCTCTGGCAGAAAACCGGAATTGGTTTCGTTTTGCTTTGGGTTGCGCAGGTCTATCGGCATATGCGCGGTGTTGAAGTCGCCTGTGATGATAATATTCTCTCCAGCGGCATGCAGTGTATCGCATGTATTCAGCAGCTGCGCGTAGAAATCCAGCTTGTAATCGAGTCGTTCCTGTCCACGCTGCCCGTTTGGAAAATATATGTTATAAAGCAAAAAGTCTGGGTGACGGGTACGCAGCGCCCGACCTTCAATATCGAATCGTTCTTCTCCAAGTCCTGCAAGCACCTCGACCGGCTGCGTTTTTAGCAATGTCGCCACGCCACTATAACCGAGGCGCTCGGCAGAATTCCACAAAATAGTGTAGCCAGGAAAATCTTTTTGCTCATCATTTAACTGTTGTTCGACAGCTTTGATCTCCTGCAAACAAAGCACATCCGGCGACTCGGCTGCCAGCCATTGTTTTAAACCCTTTCCCACGGCAGCGCGAATGCCGTTTACATTCCAGGTGGATATTCTCATCATGAGGTTGTTTCACCAATTGTGGTAAACTTTACATTCATTCTTGGGTTCGATAAGGGTTATCATGTCTGATAGAGCAAAACATATTGTATGTATTGATGACGAACCAGATATGATCGAATTGTTTCATTTTATATTGCGACGTAAAGGTTTCGAAGTTAGCGGGGTAACGGGAGGCGCTGCCGGTTTGGCGAAGATCCGCGAGACACTGCCCGACTTGGTACTTCTTGATCTGATGATGCCTGAGATTGGCGGTTGGGAAGTATACCAGCAAATAAAAGCCGATCCAAAAACCAAGAATATTCCCGTTATCATTGTGACTGCCAAGGCGCTCAGTGTAGACAAAGTGCTGGGTTTGCGTATTGCAAAAGTGGATGATTATATTACCAAACCATTCAGCCCGGCAGCATTAATCAAGAGTATCGAGGCTGTTCTCGCGAAGCGGGAACAGGACTAAATCACCGGTAAAACGCCAAACCGCAAACCTATTTTTATATCCCCATGCCTGATAATATAATCATTATTCGCAATCTGACCAACCCGATAATTCAGCCACTCGAAGCGCAGTGGTGCGAGTCTTTTTTTACGCGCCTGCGTGGATTTACCTTCCGATCTGGCTTGCTGCCAAATGAAGGTCTGGTGCTGGTTGAAGCCCGAGACAGTCGCCTGGATACTTCCATCCACATGTTTTTTGTATGGACCGATCTTGCGGTGGTGTGGGTCAATTCTGCCAACGAGGTGGTTGATACTGCATTGGCAAAGGCCTGGCGGCCATTTTATGCCCCAGCCTGGCCTGCCCGTTATGTGATTGAATTTCATCCCCAGCGCCATGGCGATTTCCGTCCAGGTGAGCATATTTCCTTTGAAAATGCATAAACATATCCTGACCCTCGTATTGGTCCTAATCCTGTTAATGACCACCAGTCCGGTGCTCGCCCAGGATGTTACTCCATCTCCTGGTCCGGTCTATATTGTTCAGGAAGGGGATACTTTTTACGATATCGCCAATAATTTTGGCATCTCTTTACAAGACTTGCTGGACGCGAATCCCCTTTTGGATCCAAACTCCATTTCGGTGGGCTCTCGGATAGTAATACCTGGGTTGCAGGGCATCGGTGGAGTTTTAACAAGCCAGGTTGTTGGTTTTGGAGAAAACATCACCAGCTTAAGCCGTCGTAATCAGGTACCGGAGAGTTTCATCGAAAAATTAAACCATATAACCAGCCCATATGAGTTGTATGCTGGTTATAAACTTGTGCTGCCGCAAAAAGAAAATTCCACTCCGCTTTCAGGTATTGTTGAACTGACGAGGGGGGAAAGTTTGCTTGAGGCCGCGGTACATGAGAACAGCGATCCGTGGACATTGGTGCAGATAAACAGCCTGGCGGGAAGTTGGGATGGGGCGCCTGGCGAGATCCTGTTAAATCCTGCTGGTTCTGCCAGGGATAGACAGGGCGGTTTGCCCCCTGCTTTTATCAATGTAAATGTTACTCCGCTTCCTATGAAACAAGGGGGCACTATTGTTATAAAGATACAGACTCAACCCGGGGTGATACTCTCTGGGTTCCTGGTGGATAAGCCGCTGCACTTTTTCCCAACGGAGGCTGGCAGTTTCGTGGCGATGCAGGGCGTTTACGCATTACTCACACCCGGCCCCTATCCGCTTAAATTAATAGCTACTCTGCCAGATGGCAGCAAACAAAGCTTCGAACAATTGGTTTTGATTCAATCTGGATATTATCCCAATGATCCGATGCTGAACGTGGACCCTGAAACCATCGATCCGGCAATAACAGTCCCAGAAAGTCAACAAGTTGAAGCTGTAACTGCGCCTGCCAATCTACAAAAACTCTGGCAGGGCATGTTTGCTCTGCCAGTTGACCAAACCTATTGCCTTAAATCGCGTTTTGGGAACCGGCGCGCCTACAACGGCGGCGGTTACGATAATTTTCACGCTGGTCTGGATTTTGGAATTTGCTCCCCAGATCACCCATTTGATATTTACGCGCCCGCTGATGGGGTGGTGGTTTTTACTGGAAAACTGATTGTGCGTGGCAATGCCACCATTATTGACCACGGCTGGGGTATCTATACCGGCTATTGGCATCAGGAAGAGATTCTGGTCAATGTTGGCGACCACGTTACTGCCGGGCAATTGATCGGAAAAATCGGTCAGACAGGCCGGGTAACCGGTCCGCACTTGCATTGGGAGATATGGGTCAATGGAGTCCAGGTAAACCCGACAGATTGGTTGAATATTACCTATCCGTGATCACAGGTCTGGCCGTGGTAATTATCCCTGGGCGGCCGTTTTGCTGAAATTTGTTTTCTAACTCCGCACAAGGATGCTCATCATGAGTGAACTTATTACTTTTCTCAAACAAAGCGACGTTTTTTACCAGTTCACCCAGACGCAACTCGAACTGGTTGCCAACTTGTGCCAGGAGAAAAAATTTGCAGCAGGCGAAACCATTTTTGAGGAAAACAGCAGCAGCAAAGAACTCTACATTATTGTCCACGGTGAAATTGATATATTGGTCGATCCGGGCATTATCGGTACCAAAACTGGGAATGAAAAAGCCAGTATTGCCGTCTTGCGCCGGGGGCAATCGTTTGGCGAGGTAGCCCTGGTGGACGAGGGCCTACGGTCTGCAACGGCGCGGGCAAGAGCGAGGGAAGTGCGTTTGCTGGTGATTACTCGTGACAAGCTGATCATGCTTTGTGAGACTTACCCACAACTGGGTTACCGCTTGATGTACAACCTGGCGGCCGATTTGGCCATGAAGATACGCAACACGGATCTGCGCATCCGTGAAAAACTGCTGTATGGTCAGGAAAAAAACATAAAGTAATAGGATTTAATCAGCAGTGTTATGGGCTGTATCAGGCGTGAACTGCAGGTTTACCATCATGATACCTATGAGAGCATTAACGCTCGCATTGCAACTCTATCAGGCAACTTAATGGCTGGAATCACTGCTAACCCTATCGAAAGGCGATGCGCCTCGATTACCGCAGCACGGCAGTCTGCGGCGAGACGCTAAAGCTCATCCCCGATACCTTTCTTAAAGAAGGAAAACAGCGGTTGGTCGAAGGGCGTAATTCTCATTTTGCTGATCAAGGCTGTCATCATGAAAAAAGGAAAAATTAAATATGAGTATTGAACTATCTCGTAACTATGCCCGCGACCTGGATGAACGCGATGAATTAGCCAGCTTTCGCGCCCAATTTATAAATATAGATCCGGCGATGGTTTATATGGATGGCAATTCGCTGGGACGCTTGCCTGCTCAAACCCCGCAGCGGGTTGAGCAGATTGTCAGGGAAGAATGGGGTGAAAAGCTGATCCGCTCATGGGGGATTAATTGGTTCAATGCGCCGATCCAGATCGGGGAAAAGATCGCCCAATTAATTGGCGCAGGCACAGGTCAAGTGGCAGTCAGCGATTCCACCACGGTTAACCTATACAAACTGGCCATGTCGGCATTAATGCTAAAGCCAGAACGCAAAAAAATCGTCACTGACACACTAAATTTCCCATCTGATTTATATATGCTGCAAGGTTGCAGCCATGTCTTGGGCGGCAAACACCACATTCAGATGCTTGAACCCGCCGATGGACTGCGCGTGGATACGCAAAGAGTTCTGGATGCAATTGATGATGACACTGCGCTGGTCACGTTATCTCATGTGGTATTTAAAAGTGGCGCCATGTATGATGCCAAAACGATCAGTGAATATGCTCACCAAAAAGGCGCCCTGGTGCTCTGGGATTTGAGCCATTCGGTGGGCTCTGTTCCCGTAGAGTTGGATGAATGGGGGGCCGATTTTGCGGTGGGTTGTACATATAAATATCTTAATGGCGGACCAGGCGCGCCAGCTTTCCTGTATGTAAGGCGTGACCTTCAGTCACAAGCTATTTCACCTATTTGGGGCTGGTATGGACAACGCTCTCCATTTAGCTTCGAGTTAGATTATTCACCCGCGGAAGGTATTCAACGCTTTTTGACTGGAACCCCGCCCGTGTTTTCTCTTCTATCCATTGAACCCGGTGTGGATCTTTTATTGGAGGCCGGCATCCAACGCCTGCGTAAAAAATCCATCCAATTAACCACCTACATGATTGACCTCTTTGACGCCAGTCTTGCTGATATGGGTTTTAGCCTGGGAACGCCTCGCGATGCGAATCTTCGTGGTTCGCATGTCAGTCTGCGGCACCCGGATGGCTACCGGATCAACCGCGCTTTAATTGAAGAGATGAACACCATTCCAGATTTCCGCGAACCGGATAATATTCGCTTGGGAATGACTCCCCTTTACACATCTTTTCAGGATGTATGGGAGAGTGTTGATCGAATCAAACGTGTTCTTTCAGAGAAGCGTAACCTGCACTTCGCTGAAACCCGCCTAAAAATCACGTGAGCAATTCCACGAATGGAAAATTGATTTATATTTAATAAACGTGATTATTAAATATACTTTGATTAACAAATAAAGAATGACTCTATTTACAGATAGATTTTTTGATCTTGATGGCGGGTTATTACATTTCTTACCTTATATTGTAGATTACAAGACTCTATTATTGAATAAACATCA
>CAIMZS010000625.1 GCA_903846015.1 uncultured Anaerolineae bacterium
AACAACGCTTCCACGCCTGTGCTGCCCAGTGTAAATCCTGCCGATGTGAGCAGCATCACGCCGATCACCAGCGCCGCCAACTGGCTTTCATTGGCGCGGATATTGAGCAGTTCTCGGAAACGGGAGAAGGGGGCGATCATAAAACCTTAAGGGGCAAGCGCTTTAGCATTTACGCAGCGGGTCTTTTGAATTCAAAATCAAACTTTGCATCATTGTAACCTTCTGGCAATTCTTAATGAAAACTCCTGCCTGATCCTGCTGCTTATTTCGTCCACTGCTCTGCCGGATTTGTAGAATGATCGGCGTGGTATGTTGATCGTTTTCCACCCCTTGGTGAGAGCCTTGGATGGGAGTTTCATTCCAGTTGAGCAGAATTAAAAAAACAGGCAATCGGCATCAGGCCTTTGGTGCGCCAGGAATTACATCCTGCTATGCCAAGTATGGAAGCATTTCGTTCATCTGCCGGTAAATGGCTTTGTAAAACGGGATGGTCTCTGAAAGGATATTGAACAGGAAATCGATTGACGGAAAGCCAAACAAGGCAGCAATGAAAGCATGATTGCCTTCGTCGCGCGCAGCAGTCCATAACTCTACAAGCCCGCCATAGAAGTAACGATAAAATATCACTGTCAGGCTGGCAAAGCGCACCTGTCGTGCGTCTGCCGTGTAACCCGCATTCGCCAGGCCAGCCAGGTATCCCTGCAGGCAAAGCTCATACAAGCGCAGTTTATTCTCGAGTTCAGGGATAAATGCCAGCCTCAAAAACACCAACGGTGCCAGCTCTTCGCCCACTGCCGCGATCCCGTTGTAAGCCCAATCCAACCCAATTAGCTGTTCTTTCCCGCCTGCGCTGCTGCGCCAGGCCAGGTTGTCCTCGATGGCGTCCTGATGGCAGAAGGTCTGCGGCAAACGGTCCAACGTATTCAAAAATTCGTCCCGGCGTTCCCAGGCCTCCAGGATAAAGTCATCGCTCATTTCCGCATAGGTTTTTTGAAAGAAGGATAATTTGCGCAGCTCTGGCAACGTTTGCAGGATGGGGGTAGCCAGTTCGGTATAACTCCGCAGCCAGCCCTCGGCCAACCAGGGTTCATCCGGCAGCGGCCTACCAGCCAGATAAGCGCCATTGAAGCTGCCCAGGCAGCGCGCGGCTTCAGCATACTTTTCCGTTGGCCAGGGGCGCGGTAAATCATTTCGGATGGCCTCCATCCAGATCCACATCGCATCCCCTTCCTGGCTGACCTGGTAACAGCGCGGTAGCACCAGATTGCAGGATAGATCATCGAGAAGTCCTGACTGGTAAAAGGCAGCCTCACGCTTCCAGTAACGAATTCCATGGGGGAAGTCATTTGTGGATGGGTTATAAAGCATTGTCTTGAGTACCAGCGACCACGGGCGTTCGCCAGAGGATGTATACGCCTGGCCGGATAGCTGGTAGACCCGGTTGAATTGTTCCATGCCACCGCTGAGCGGTTTGATCTGCCATTCTCCCAACTGGATGGTGGGTTCGCCGAGCGCCTGTGCCACAACCCCAGCGAGCTGCTGAGGATCGATCGAAATTCCAATCTCGTCTGCCATTTCTCTCCAGTAGGTGATCGATATAATAGTCAGTAACAAGATAAGACTTATCTTATTTCACAGCAAGGATTAGCGGGGGGTGAAATTTTGGCACGCTTGCTGTGATTGGGTTTGATGGAACACGAAGGCAGTGCTTTGTAATCCAGGCTCACGCGCATAAATAGCTTGCGCCAAGGCCAGGCGGGAAGCGGGAAATCCAAATGCGCTGACTTGTTTGTGCCCCTCGTGGATGGCATCGCCGAACAAGAATTCCAGGGCGCGGATTTTATTGCTGCCATACAATTTAGCACTCAGATCATCACGTTTGACATATAGCCGCGGTGCGCCGATGGTTTGCCCAGGGCGTCTCAGTTTCTCTACTGAGGTAGGGAAATCGCCAAAAGAAACATACGGTAAGTCTTCCATTAAAAGCGGATATTGCTCAAACAAGGCAAGCATGGTTTGTTACTCCTTTATTCCTTGTGCATCGCAATCCCTAGAACGGTTTAAGCACCATCAAAGCGGTGATAACGATGATGGCTGCTTCCTCGAAATGATGCGCGATGGCTACGTTTTTATCTTCCATTGCTGCGCGTAACTCCGGAGTAATTCGCCCCTCTGCTTGTGCTGCTTGCAAAATTAAAGCAAGCTTTCTGTTGTGCGGAACAAATACCGCAAACACTAGTGTAAGACTGGAAACCAACAAAACATTGGATGCCAGCAGCCAGTTTTGAGAGGCCCCTTGCAGGAAACCGAATATCGGAATTCTCGCGATCAGCGCCAGCGGTATGCCCAGAACCAGAGTGGCATTGCTGCCCGGGATAACCATAAGCCTGTCAAGTCGTCCGGCAATTTGCGTAAGTGACGCAACCAATTTCACATCATCCGTCTTTTTTGCAGCGCGACGCAGTAACTGCCGGGAAAATACGCCGCCGATCATCGTGATGACGGCGATAATATGGAAAAACTTGATTGCCAGATACCAGTTCATTTTATTTTTCCTGTAAGCCAGTACGGCGCAAAAATATCCCCATCCAGGTAAACCAAATGGGGGCAAACACTGCGCCGATACCTGCGGTGGCTGTTCCTGCGCCTGAAACGACCAGATCGGGAATAACTGAGGCGGTAAGCGCCAGGAAGTAAATGAAAGCGCCGACGATTCCCAAATATGCCAGACCTTTGGGCCAAGCCTTGCCGCGTAACGCCAATACGCTGATAACCAGCGCCCATAAACCGACCGCGCCATACGCGAGCCAGCCCTGGACATCAATCCACTGTGGTGCGCCAGGGAGGGATAACGCCGCTCGCATTGCTTCTGTGCCTGTTACATAGGCATGCGCTCTGGCAGTAGTGTAGACGATCGACCAGTAATTATCCAGGATGACCACGGCAAAGGCAAGCGTGGCGAGTGTGCTTGTCCAGCGCACCCAGCCTTCATTCAAATGCTGGACCGTTGCCGATACAGCCGGGATCACAGCCAGCGCAAAAACTGCGCCAAGCAATAATGCCCACCAATTTGTCAGAAGCATGATTTTGTTTTGTTCATAATACATAAAAGGTGACTGAGCAATGGGCACTCCGCTCAAGATGGGCGGGAGTAAGGCTCCCGTGATCCCGACGACCAGATACGAAATGCCCAGAAGCATGGAAGCGAACCCGCCAAGTTTATTGAGTGAATTGTCTTTCATGAGTCTCCTTGTAACAAATAAGTGTGATCTTGGTTTAGAAACTAACTCAACGCCAACTGGATCGCCTACTCCAGCATCAAGATAATATATCGACTGAAAAGTGTTTTCGAGGCTGTTATTCATTTCTTGAATTTATTTCTTGCCATCGCATACACATCGACATATTCTCCAGCGCGGAAGGCGTAGCCTTTGAGTGTCCCTTCGACTTCGAAGCCAAATTTCTTGTAGAGCCGAACTGCTGGTTCGTTGTCACAATAAACTTCCAATTCAAGTCGCTGGAGATTAACCCAGTTGTCCGCCAGGTCTGTGACGGCTTGCATCAGTGCTGTGCCAACACCCTGACCCTGAAAGTCATCCCGCACAGACATACCGATCTGCCCTGCGTGTTTACGCCTGGGATGGTTGGGTGAGGTG
>CAIMZS010000626.1 GCA_903846015.1 uncultured Anaerolineae bacterium
GCTGCAGTGATATTGGCAATTTCGGAAATGGATTGGCTTTTTTCGCTCCCAACATTGTATGGGTGAAGATGTTGACCGCGGAATAAAATTGTCCACAGCCAGATTGCCAGGTCTGCGGCATACAGGTAGGACCGCCTGGGTGTGCCATCGCCAGTAATGGTAATGGGCTCGCCGTTTAGCCCGGAGCGAATGAAATTCCCAATGGCGAAATGGATATCCAGGGGTAAGTATGGACCAACAAAGGCAAAGCCTCTGGCAATTTTAATTTGAATACCACTTGAATTTTGGATGGACGATGCAGGGTTTCCAATCCCATATAAAGCGCAAAAGTGTTCAGCCAGGCGTTTGCCTTGTCCATAGGCGGATTTTGGATCGAGCGGATCTGGAGCGCCTGAATAATCTTCTGGAAAGCGAGTCAGGTTGGGTGGCTGTTTCCCATACACCGCCCCAGAACTGGTCAGCAGAAAGCGCTTTGCGCTGCAGGAAATGGAAAAATCGAGCACGCGCCGCGTACCTTCCGTAATTGTATCCAGCATAAGCAGCGGGTTTTCAGTATTTAATCTTGCACTGGCATCTGTTGCAGCATGTATTACATGGGAAAATGTGCCTATGGGGAAGGCAAAATCTCTAATATCACCGGAGAGTAAGGTAATGGAGTCGGATACAGCCAGGTGGGGCGAATTTGCAATAAAGATGTCTGGATGGCGGGTTAAAACTGTGGCCTTTGCCTTGAGATGAAGTCGTAGGTTTGCCCATAGAAAACTTTCAAGCAGCCAATGTCCAAAGAAACCGGTTGCTCCTGTGATAAAGATGCGTTCACCACGCAAATCTTCCCACAGTTGGAGGGTGTGATCCAGAATGTGATCGAGGTCGACTTGAAGAAAATGGGTTTTCATTTTTAGGGTTTATTTCTAAACAAAATCAAATCTTTGTTTTTAGAATACGCTACCGGAATAAGGTTGTCAAAGCGCTGCGGAGTTGTAAAAGAAATGTTTGTGTTCCACAATGTTCCTGGATGATTTGTTACGTCATCGCTAAGCTGCGCTTGCGTGGTGAAAGAAAAATTGGAATCCCAAAATATCACAGCATTATCTGGCGGATTGGCTAGAAAGCTGGATATCTTATTTGTATCGCTTATTAGCATCAATTCACCAAATCCAGGAACGGTTACTGGCCTGGGCTTATTGATAAAAAGGTACAATTCCGGAGCATAGTCAGAAAGAATTAATATTTGATCCTGGGAGTTCGTATTTTCTTTTAGTAATTCCATACCCTCACGTAAAATTTCGGGTGGACCTTCCCGAATTCCGGCGAAACGGGAAGAAATTAATCCCCAATAATTAGGAATATATATTAGGATGCTAAAAATGGAGGAGGACAGGAAAGTAAACAGAACCAGGAAAATACTAACTTTGTAGAAGCGGTGAGCAGAGAAGAATAATTTGTAAACCCGAGAGATGGGTTTTCTTTCAAGTAGCGTGCTGAAATCCGAATATAACCTGTCAGTGAAGATGGTGAGTAAAAGCAAAACTGGCCAACTTGGCCAAACCAGATTAATATCATAACTTCTGCCGATAAAATAATTAAATAAGCCAACTCCCAGAATTGAAAGTGAGAAAATTAAGGTGTGGATTTCCTTCTCGCCATTTTTGATGTTTTGGGCAAGATAGATGAGCTTGGTTGTCTCGAAAAAATGGCGGATCGAGATGAAAAGGCCGATCATGTAGACCAGGATAACCATGTTCCACGGGTGGACAGC
>CAIMZS010000627.1 GCA_903846015.1 uncultured Anaerolineae bacterium
CAGATTAGAGCAAGACTCAACCGCCCCGTGCAGAAACCGGCACTATCGCAGAACCGGGTACCATGATCTATGCCATTTCACTCCTATTATTTTTTGCCTGGCCTGATGCTGGGCATCCGGATCATATTCTTATGCAACATTAATTCTTGTTCATCCACCTGTCATCTTCCAGATATACAATAGGGATAATTCTCCTCCAAAGAACAAACCGCTAAAGAGTCAGGGCCGGCTCCTTAGCGGTTTTGGTTTTAAATCCACAAATGGCTTGCTGCTCTTTCAGCAGGCTTTACGCCATACCATCAAGTGACATTATAATGATGGCATGAATGCGCTCAACAATCTGACCGAAATTAACCTGGACGACCTGGTCTCGTCATTTGGCTTTACGGAACATACCCTGCCCGCCAGGCTGGTGCGTCACATCTTCCACGTGCCGGCAGCCCGATTTGCCAGCCAGATGCTCGAATTTGATAGCGTGGTAGCAACAGGGGGGCTGGCCTCCGGCGCCCGCCACACCATCAAGGATTTCGCCCGGTCAGTACAGGTGTATGGCTCTGAAAATGTACCCCCTGACGGGCCGGCGCTGTTTCTTTCCAACCATCCCGGCATGATCGACACCCTGGCTCTGTTTGCTGCCATCAACCGCCCCGATCTGCGCATCATTGCGCTCAACCGCCCGTTCCTGCAATCGCTGCCGTTCACCAGCCAACAGCTCTTATTCATTAGCGACGTTCCATCCGAGCGCATCAGCGCGGTAAAGAAGGCCGCCATGCATCTGCGCAGCGGTGGCGCAGCGCTCACCTTCCCAGCCGGTCACATCGAGCCAGATCCGGATGTATACCCCGGCGCGGTTGAATCGCTCACGGATTGGACTGACTCGGCTGGAGTGTTTGCGCGCTTCGCGCCCGAGACAAAGATCGTGCCGGTTTTTGTGCGCGGGGTGCTGTGGGAAAAGGCCGTTAAACACCCGTTCACCCGCTTGAAAAAGAGCCGCGAAGAACGGGAAAAGATGGGAGCTGCCCTCCAATTGCTGGCGCATATCCTTTTGAAAGCCCGCCCTCTGAAGGTAAAAGTGCAGTTCGCCAAACCAATCACACTGGCAGAAATAGGTTCAAAGGAATTGTCCGTCATCCATGCCAGCATCATCGACCGTATGAGCGCACTGGTACAATCAGCGCCTTTGAGCAGCGGAATTTCAGCCCTCAGATAAAGTCTTCACCTTGCCCGTAGCCGTGGCCGTGCTAGAACCGGCATTATCGCAGAACCGGGTACCATTCAACACCTAAAATCCATTGAACCGAAAATTGCTCCTGCGTATCCTATTTTTTCTAGCCATAGGCGGGCTGCTTGCCTGGGCGCTGCGCAATGCCCCACTCAAAGAGATCTGGTCTGTGCTGCAGCGCCTGCAAGCCTGGCAGCTTTTAGCGCTGGCAGCACTTAACGGTCTGCTTTACATCCTGGTAACTTTGCGCTGGTGGATCATCGTTCGGGCTGAGGCGCGCAACGTGCCATACCTGCCACTTTTGGCTGTGCGTGTATCGGTCTTTGGAGTAAGCTACTTCACCTTCGGCCCACAGGTAGGAGGCGAACCGTTGCAAGTGCTGGCGCTCCAGCGTCGTTACGGTATCTCTTTCAGCCGCGCCACCGCATCGGTATTAATAGACAAGCTTTTGGAATTCCTGGTCAATTTTCTTCTGCTGGCGCTGGGGCTGATGGCCATCTTCAGGGCCGGGTTTCTTCCTAATCAAGAACTAGGATTATTTCATCCCGAAAACAATTGGATGCTGACTCTCAGCCTGGTTTTCCTGCCAGGATTGATCGCCTGGCCTATCCTTCACATCATACTGCTCTACCGGCACATCCATCCATTGACCCGCCTGCTTAACTTCATCCCCTTCATCCCCAAACATTCCAGGCTGGTGCGTTTTCTTCGTACCAGCGAATGGATGGCGGGCACCTTCTGCCAACGCCACCCGCGCGCACTGATCGGATCGCTGGCAGCCTCGCTGCTGGCAGGTGTGGGAATGCTGCTGGATTATGCCCTGATGATTTCCTTTCTCGGCATCCCGCTGCCGTTCTGGCAAACTGTGGCAGGCTGGACCGCAGGTTGGTTGTCTTTCCTGGTACCGCTTCCGGGCGGTTTGGGCGCACTGGAAGCCAGCCAGGTATTTGCCCTGGGTGTTTTTGGCATCCCCGCAGCTACCGCCATCAGCGTAACATTGCTCATGCGCGCCCGCGACCTGCTCATCGGCGGGTTCGGCTTGCTGATGGCTGGCAGCGGGTTTTCAAACCATAAATAAGTACCACTGGTGGAACAACCGCTTCGCGTGGTGGAACAACCACAACCTACTGCTCCGTATTTATCCATGCTGGCATACTATAATGCCAGCATGGATCCACTCACCCTACCAGGAGAAAAGCCTTGACCGAAACTACCTCACTTCCCGCCCGCAGTGACATCCCATTTGAACAAACCTGGGCACTCGAATCCATCTTCGCCACACCGGAAGATTGGGAAACCGCCTGCAAAAACCTGGACCAACTCATCCCGGCCTTGAGCGCCTATCAAAGCCGGCTCAACGAAAGCCCGCAAGTTTTGCTGGAAGCCATTTTGAAACTCGAAGAAGTGGGTACCTTGCTTGGGAAAATCGCCACTTACGCCAATAACGCCAGCGCCGTAGACACCTTCGACCAGGGCGCAACGGCTCGCGCTGGGCAGGCGCGCAGCATCGGCTCACACACCGGAGCAGCCATGGCGTTCTTCGACCCGGAATTGATGACCATCGGATTCGATACACTTAAGCGATGGATGAAAGAAACGCCTGAACTGGCCTTCTTTGCCCAATATGTTGACCGACTCGAGCGACGCAGCGCCCACGTTCGCTCTGAGGAAATAGAAGAAGTTCTGGCTCTGACCGGCGATTCGTTTTCGGGCGCGTACAACGCATTCAACATGTTGAATAACGGCGATCTAAAATTCCTGCCAGCCACTTCATCGGACGGAACCCAGTATGAAATTGGCCAATCCAGCCTGGGCTCGCTGATCACCCAGCCGGACCGTGATCTACGCCGCAGCGCCTGGCAGAACTATGCCGATGGCTATCTGGCCTTTAAGAACACCTCTGCCGCCATTCTGACCACCGCAGTTAAGCAGGATGTCTTCATGGCTCAGGTACGCAATTACCCAGGCTCGCTACACGCATCACTCGAACCTAACAACGTGCCGGTGTCTGTCTACCACAACCTGATCGAAGTTTACAAACAAAACTTGCCCACCTGGCATAAATACTGGCGGGTGCGCCGCAAGGCCCTGGGGCTGGAGAGTTTTGGTGTGTATGATATCAAGGCTCCTTTAACAACTGCAAAACCCGTTGTGCCATTTGAACAGGCAGTCGATTGGATCTGTGATGGCATGGCGCCGCTGGGAGAAGAGTACGTCAGTATTCTGCGTCGTGGCTGCCTTGAAGGGCGCTGGGTGGACCGGTCTCGCAACCGCGGAAAGCGCGAGGGCGCCTTTTCGAGCGGATCTCACGGCACAAACCCCTTCATCATGATGTCCTATGCCGATGACCTGTTCAGCCTGTCCACCCTGGCGCATGAGCTTGGCCATTCAATGCACTCCTACTACTCGCGCGACAACCAGCGCTTCTTATATAGCCGTTATGGTCTCTTTGTAGCCGAGGTGGCCTCCAATTTCAACCAGGCCACCGTGCGCAATTACCTGATGCGCACCCAGACCGCGCCGGATTTCCAGATCGCCCTGATCGAAGAAGCCATGTCCAATTACCACCGCTATTTCTTCATCATGCCAACCCTGGCACGTTTTGAACTGGAAATGCACACCCGTGCAGAAAAAGGCGCACCGCTCAGCGCCAATATCCTGATCGGCATCCTGGCCGACTTGTTCAAGGAAGGCTATGGAGACGAGGTGGAGTTTGACCGCGAGCGCATCGGCATCACCTGGGCCCAATTCCTTCACATGTACATGAATTTCTATGTTTACCAGTATGCCACCGGCATTTCTGGCGCGCATGCCCTTTCACATGGAGTGACATCCGGCGCACCCGGGGCTGCCGAGCGTTACCTTAACTTTCTCAAATCCGGCAGCTCGCGCTACCCACTCGATGCTTTAAAACAAGCCGGTGTCGACCTGTCCAGCCCGGAACCCGTTTCAGCCGCCTTTCAAGCACTCGCCGGTCTTGTAGATAGGCTGGAAACACTGGTTGGATAGTTCTCATAACAATAACGAGCGGCATGCAGCTGCTCGTATGACAGGTGTAATTCTGGTTCGTATACATTCGCAGGAAATTCTTTAAAATAACGAACCTGTCCGCCATTTATTTGCTGAATACAGAAATCGCCGTATTTTTTAGATAAATTCTGAACTTCGAGAATGGGCTGCATAATCACTACCTTTCTTGAAATAGCTCCGGCTCCTGCACAAATGGCTGTCATTCCTGAAAAATCTTTGCTTCAGACGACGTGATAATCCAGGCGGCATGCTCCCGGTCCCTTGACGGGAAAGAGAAGCGAATTGTAAAAATATAGCGCAAAACTGGGGCAAAAGATGCAGCCAGAATAATAAGAATATTTGGGCAATTCAACTTTGATCAATAGTGTGGTAAATTGATAAGAGTTGTCCACTTTATCCATTCTGGAGGTTTGACATGAAGATCGCATTGAATATTTTTGGCGGGTTACTGGTTTTGATCGGGATCGTCTGGATCCTGCAGGGCATCAACATTCTGCCGGGAAGTTTTATGACCGGGCAGATCAAATGGGCCATCAATGGCGCCATCAGCGCGGTGATTGGAGCCGGACTGTTATTTTTTGCCAACCGGCGCAAATCATCATAGCCATAATTGAGGAAAACGCTCACGCCTGGACACCGACCGCAGGTTAGTAAAGGGGTCCCCAGGCGCTTGCCATGTTTCCGGTCACTTCCACCCAGAGACCGGAAACATGGCGCAAGAATGCTCACTGTCTCCAGCAAATGCAGATCAGAACTGACTAGAGCAAGATCGAGAAATTGTCATATCCATTGGGGTAAAATGGTATATACCCATATTTTGTCGTATGGGCTGCTTTTTTCATCTCCGTTTCAACTATACTTATGTAAACATCCAGCTTCCAGCCCAGGTGTGGTACCTGGTTCTGCGATAGTGCCGGTTCTAGCACGGCCACTGCCACGGCCACGGGTGCTGAACCCGCCAAAGGCATACAGGAGATCCCAAACATGAAAAATTCCGTCCAACAGATATGTGACGCGCCCGCCGGGCAGGTTGAAATTTTGCAGGGCAATATGGCCTTTGCCACCGGCTGTGTACGCGGCGGGCTGCATGCTGCTGATGGCTATCCCGGAACGCCCAGTTCGGAAGTGATCGACAAAGGGCTTTCACAGGTGCAAGCTGACATCAAGGTGGGTTGGTCGGTCAACGAAGCGGTGGCGGCGGCAGTCGGGATGGGACACTCACTGGCGGGACGCGACTGTGTGGTGACCATGAAAATCCCGGGACTGTTCCAGGCCGGCGACATCTTCACCAGTGGGTCATTATTCCACCAACCGCGCGGTGCACTGGTGTATTACATCGCCAGCGATTTTACACCCAGCTCCACGCAGCACACCATCGACCCGCGCTATTTGTTCAAAAGCTGCTTCGTGCCGGTCTTCGAGCCGCGCAACCACCAGGAAATGCACGAGGCCGCGGCCCTGGCGGTCGAAATTTCCCGTGCTTACAATACCCAGGTAGTGGTAATGCCGAACGGTGCCTTGTGCCACAGCGAAGGGTTGGTACGCCTGATGCCCCGGCAGCAGCGTGACCCGCTGCAGATGCCCGAAAGTCTGAAGGAATTCCAGGTGCTGCCAGCCCTGGCGCGCAAAAATTACGATGCTGTGCTGGCTAAACGCATGCCCGCTCTGCAGGAAATGGTGGAAACCAGTCCGCTTAACCATTGGGAAAAAGGCAGCGGCAGGCAGGGCGTGATCACCTGCGGCGCCAGCGAGATGTACGTTCGTGAGGTCAAGCAAACCCTGGGCGCGGATATCGATATTCTTTCACTGGCTTTCACGAACCCGCTACCGTTCAAATTGATCCGCAAATTCTGCCAGTCGATCCAGGGCGAGATTCACGTGATCGAAGATGGCTACCGTTATATCCAGGAAGCAATCGAGAATCTCGGGTTTGAAGTGAATGGCAAGCCACCCTTCAGTTCTCTGACCGAATGGACACCGGCGCTTGTAGCCGAGCAGCTCGGCCTGACATCACACCAACATCAACCAGCCCCATCCGCACAGGGTGCCGTATCGCGACCGCCAGTGATCTGCCCGGGCTGCCCCTACCGCCTTTTCGCCGGGGAAGTGGCGCTGCTAAAGAAGAAAAAACAGCTCGACGTGGTCTTTGGCGATATCGGCTGCAATACCCTGTTGTATTTCATGAACGCACTGGACACCGGGCTGGCGATGGGCGCGAGCGAGGCCCAGCGGCTTGGCTATGTTTTCTCCCGTCCCGAACAGGCCGGGCGCTGCATCAGCGTGATCGGTGATGGCACCGAATGCCACAGTGGGATGGATGCCACGCGCAACTCGGTCTACCGCAATATGCCCGGCGTAAAGGTGATCCTGGATAATTCCTGGGCTGGGATGACAGGTGGTCAACCATCCCCAACATCTCCCGAAAACCTGGCTGGCCAAAAAATGCGCTTCAACCTGGTCGAATCACTAAAAGCGCACGGCGCAAATGTAATCACAGTCGGCGCATACGAAAAGAAAAACCTGCGTCAGGCCCTTAAAACTGCGCTCAACAGTGCCATAATGGGTGAATTCACCACCATCGTAGTCTCCGACGGCATGTGCGTCCAGAAAGTCACCGCCAGCAGCCAACGCGTTACGGTTGAACCTCTGGCATGCAAAAAGTGCAATGCCTGCCTGGTCTGTCAGGGCATCGAATTAAACAGGGATGGCATACCCGTTGTCAATAACCTTTGCAGCGGCTGCGGTGGTTCAACCCCGGCCTGTGTGCAGTTGTGTCCCACCGGCGTGCTCAAGAGCATTGATCTGAAAGACCTCGAGCGATTGGGGGATACCTTCACTGCCGCCCTTACTGGTAAAAGTATGTTCCAGGCTCCACCCCCCGAATCCTACGAAAGCTTCTCCCGTGAGGTTGGTCACCAATTCCCAAAGCGGGTATCGCTTGCCATCCGCGGCGTGGGTGGGCAAGGCAACCTGTTCTTTGGCGGCGTGATGTCAAAACTGGCTTTGCTGGCTGGCTATGGCGAAACCACAGATAACATTATTAAGGGTGAGACTCATGGTATGGCTCAGATGGGCGGCCCAGTAATCAGCACGTTTGGCTGCGGAGATGTGATCAGTCCGGTGCTACTGCCCGGCACTGCCGACTGCCTGATCGTAATGGAAAAGAGTGAAGTGCTGCGTCCGGGCTTTCTGGAGATGCTGAAACCCGGTGGAACTGTGCTGCTGGCAACCACTAAAATCGTCCCGCCCGGTCTGCCAGAAGGACAGTACCCAAGCGATGCGCACATCCACGCCAGTCTGGGCGGGTTCCACGTGATTGAAGTGGATGCGCTCGCAAAAGCCGTTGAGCTGGGTGACCGCAGCGGGCGCACCGCCAACGTGGTGATGATGGGCATTCTCAGCACGCTGACGCCATTCGACAAGTTCCCGTTGGAATTATGGCTCACGGCGCTTAAGAAATCCAACCCCAAACCAGCCGTATGGACCGCCAATTATAATGCCTTCCACACCGGTCGCCAGGTGACCCAACCCGAACAAGAAACAGCCTGAAAACTGTTGAATTGGATAAGAATTAGGAGCACCCTTCACAACCGAAAAGGCTTGGCCGAATTTATAGCCATGACTTGGTCTTACGCCAATCATACGCAACCTCGCGGTAGACTCTGGTTCTTGTGGGGTTTGGGTTGAGTGGGCTCATCCTGGTCAAATGCTGACCCAGGTGAGCTTGATCGCCA
Source organism: uncultured Anaerolineae bacterium (assembly GCA_903846015.1). Classification (GTDB taxonomy): domain Bacteria; phylum Chloroflexota; class Anaerolineae; order Anaerolineales; family Villigracilaceae; genus UBA5195. The sequence continues at coordinate 7,987 of CAIMZS010000627.1, forward strand.
TGCATAGAAAGTGAACGTCATTCAGTGTTAAAATAGGATTATGGAAAATAAAATCGATGGAGCCCTTGTGTTCATTTTGGATGGGCTGATGACTCCGCTTTACCTGGATCTCGTAAAATTCCACAGCCTGCGCGGATTGGCAGGTATTTTCAGGCGTGGAACAACCGGTTTGGCGAATGGCAACCTGAACGCGTGGATCAACTACCTGCCCAACAGAAATCCAGAAGAAGACGTGTTGATCATCCAGTTGGAAATAGATCCTTCCAGACACATGAACCTTTTCACCGCCTGGTCCAAGGGGGTGATCACCAAAGAATATGTTACCAACCTGGTCATCCCGGCTGAAGACGATCACAAAACAGTTGAGACGGTTTTTCTGGAGAAGAGGGATGAAATCCTGGCAGATGTGCAAAAAGCCATGATCAAATAAGGGCAGAAACAAGCCTTTGGCTGGCAATCCTGTAAAAAACAACCATCGAGTCATTAACATGGTTGGTTTGTAATAACCTGGCAAAGCGCAAGCCAGGGCACGAAAACCACCTTCGTCATCAGGGTGGTTTCGGGTAAAATTCGATAAACCCACTTTGGAGCAGATAATGACTCAAATTTTCACCATGGAAAACGCCATCGCGTTATTAACTCTGACCGTTCTCGAAATCGTGCTGGGTATCGATAACATCGTTTTCATCTCAATCCTGTCCGACAAGCTACCTGCCCACCAGCAAGCCCGCGGAAGACAGGCCGGCCTGGCGCTCGCCATGATCACACGCATCCTGCTGCTGCTTTCGCTCAGCTGGTTGATCCACCTGGAACAACCGCTGTTCACCGTATTAACCCTCGGCATAACCGGGCGCGACCTGATCCTGCTGACAGGTGGTGTTTTTCTAATCGCCAAGAGCACAATGGAAATCCATGACAAGCTGGAAGGCGAGAATGAAAGTAAGGGTCAGGCAGGCAAGGCCGCTGTCTCCTTCGCCGCCGTCGTGCTGCAAATCGGCATCCTGGATATCATCTTCTCGCTTGATTCTGTCATCACCGCGGTGGGTATGGCCAATAATATTTGGATCATGATCGCTGCTGTCATCATCGCTGTCATCATCATGATGTTTGCATCAGGCGGAATCAGCCACTTTGTCAACACTCATCCCACCGTCAAGATCCTGGCACTGAGCTTCCTTCTCCTGATCGGCACATCCCTGATCGTCGAGGGTCTGCATCAGGAAATACCAAAGGGTTACATTTATTTTGCGATGGCCTTCTCGGTGTTTGTCGAGCTGCTCAACTTGAGGGTGCGCGGCACCAGCCACCCGGTGGAATTGCACCAGGCCTATCAGGCAGATGCAGCCACACCAGCAGCAAAACCTTCAAAGCCATCACACAAGAAACGCAAATAGAGCCCGCTGGTAACTAATATGGACACGCGTTTTCAAGATTTGCTGCTCGAATATGCCCAATCATCCACTGACCTATTGCGCAGCCAGGTGGAAGCCACTCTATGGCAGGAATTTGGCACAAAGGCGGCAGTGTTCGTCATGGACATGTCCGGGTTTTCACGCCTGACACAGCGTTTTGGTATTGTGAGTTACCTTTCTATTGTGCGCCGCATGCAGCTTGCTTCGCAACCCATCATCGAGCAATACGGCGGCAGCGTGATTAAATATGAGGCCGATAATTGTTACGCCGCCTTCCCCGATTCACTCCCGGCAGTCCAGGCTGGCCTGGCACTTAAGGCCGCCTTTACCAGCATGAACGTTTATTCCCCCGAAAAGACGGATATCCATGTTTGCATTGGCATTGATTACGGCAATGTGCTGATGATCGGCGGACCAGATTATTTTGGCGATACGGTCAACCTGGCCTGTAAACTGGGCGAGGACCTGGCCCGTCCGGGCGAAATACTGATCACCCGTCGGGCTTTTGAGCGCATCCCAAAAGATGCCGGGGTCACGGGGAAACCCCAAAAATTCTCAATCTCAGGCATCAAGCTAAGTGCGTATTCGATCACATCCGGTGATAAATCACCGTGCTAAGAGCACAAAGGATCAAACAGCGTCCCCGAGGTAGAACCTATTGCGCGCAGGGTTGGAGTCTGGCAATCTCGTTCATATCATTGTGATAGTTCCAGTTCCTGCACGGGGCATGAAACATTCTCCAGCAACGCAGCAATCTCGCTTTATATTTAATAACATTTTAAAATCTACAAAGAAAATCAGTCATGGGATTAAGCGAACTCTTACAACTCTGGCAAAGCGACAAAAACACCGCCCCAAATGTCTCGACATGGCGGGTTCTGTCGGCGCGCTCGGCTGAGCTACGCGAACTGCCCGGCGAACTGCCACCCGAACTGGCATCCGCTTTACACCAGCGCGGCATCCTTGCTCTGTACAGTCATCAATTGGCCGCCTGGGAATACGCCAGGAACGCTGAAAACGTAGTTCTCGCCACCGGCACCGCCAGCGGCAAGAGCCTGGCCTACAATCTTCCGGTACTGGCGAGCCTGTTTGACGATCCGACCGCGCGCGCGATCTACCTGTTCCCCACCCGCGCCCTGACCCAGGATCAATATGCCGGGTTGGGCAGCCTGCTAACGGGGACGAGCGCCCGCCCTGTAAATTCACTGGCAACAATCAAACCGGCTGTCTATGATGGTGATACTCCACAGGCTTCGCGTTCGCTAATTCGCAAAAATTCACGCATCATCTTCACCAATCCCGACATGCTGCATACCGGCATCCTTCCGCATCACACCAACTGGGCCGAATTCTTCCACGGTCTGCGTTTCGTTGTGATCGACGAGATGCACACCTATCGCGGCGTTTTTGGCTCACACGTGGCCAATGTCATCCGGCGTCTGAGGCGCGTGGCAAAATTCTACGGCGCAAATCCACAATTTATCCTGACATCCGCCACCATCGCCAACCCGGCTGAACTGGCGCAAGGGCTGATCGATGCCCCGGTGGCGTTGGTGGCAAAGGATGGCTCAGCGCGCGGTGAGCGCCATTTCCTGATTTACAACCCACCCGTGATAGACGAAGCTCTCGGTCTGCGCAAGAGTGCCATCCAGGAGAGCGTGCGGCTTGGGCAAGATCTGCTTGCTCAACATGTGCAGGCGGTGGTATTTGCCAGGTCCAGGCGCAGTGTGGAAATCCTGCTCAAATATTTACAGGAGGCCTCACGGCCCAGATCAGCCCCAACCTACACCAGCGCCATCCGCGGATATCGCAGTGGTTACCTGCCAGCCCAGCGGCGCGAGATCGAGCGCAGCCTGCGGGATGGCAGCGCCCGGCTGGTGGTCGCCACCAATGCGCTTGAACTTGGCATCGATATCGGCGGCTTGGGAGCAGCCATGCTGGTGGGCTATCCCGGCACCATCGCCAGCGTCTTGCAGCAATCGGGCCGGGCCGGGCGCGGAGAAGCCCCAGCTATCTCACTGCTGGTGGCAACCCCCAACCCACTCGACCAATTCCTGGCGCACCACCCTGAATACTTTTTTGCGCGGTCGCCTGAACGGGCATTGATCAATCCCAACCACCTGTTGATCCTGCTCAACCATCTGCGCTGCGCCTTGTTCGAGCTGCCGTTTGAAAAAGGAGAGCACTTTGGCGGGGTCAATGTGGATGAATTTCTCGATTTTCTGGCAGCCAATAACGAAGCCCACGCCTCCGGTGATAAATATTTCTGGATGGCGGACGCCTACCCGGCTGCGACAGTTTCGCTGCGTTCGGCCTCACCAGAAAACATCATCCTGCACAGCGATGATGGCAATGGCCCAAAAACAATCGGAGAAGTGGATATCGAATCGGCATTCTGGATGGTGCACCCGCATGCCGTCTACTTGCACGAAGGTCAGCAATATTTTGTCCAGGATCTGAACCTGCAGACCCATGCCGCCATGCTCATCCCGGTAGCGCTGGACTATTTTACCGAGGCACTCAAAGAGACCAGCGTCAGCCTGGTAGCCCCCGGCGTTCAGGCACACATTCCTGGCGGCGAGAAGGCCTGCGGTGAACTGCAGGTCACCACCCAGGTGACTGCTTTCCGCAAGCGCATGTGGTTCACGGGTGAAATTCTCGGTCAGGAAGCGCTCGACCTACCCCCCACGGACCTGCTCACTGTTGGATACTGGATTAAGATCGACGAAGAAACTGTGCTGACCCTGGCTGCGAACGGGTTGTGGAGCAACTCACCCAACGATTACGGCCCGGAGTGGCCCAGAATTCGTGAGCGGGTGCGCGCGCGTGATGGTTATCTGTGCCAGGTGTGCGGCACGCCTGAAACGGCGCGCCAACACGATGTGCACCATAAAATCCCCTTCCGGCAGTTCATCCGCTCCGCCACACCAGAGGCGAGCCTGCTGGCGCGCGCCAACCAGGTCGATAACCTGGTGACGCTGTGCCCGGAGTGCCACAAAAAAGCCGAGCAAAACGTGCGCATGCGCAGCGGGCTGGCCGGGCTGGCCGCCATCCTGGGACAGCTTGCACCTCTGTTCCTGATGTGTGACAGTGGTGACCTGGGGGTACATTTTGATCCCCAGGCTGGCTTCACCGAGGGGGCTCCAACAGTGGTGCTGTATGACCTGGTGCCGGCAGGGATCGGGTTCAGCGAGAAGTTATTTGAAATTCACACCGAACTGGTCGCCAGGGCACTCGAACTGGTGCAGGCCTGCCCGTGCGAAGATGGCTGCCCGTCGTGTGTGGGTCCCGCTGGCGAAAACGGATTGGGCGGCAAGCAGGAAACCCTGGCGATCTTAAAAGAGCTGTCAACCGCGCCTCGATTGACCACAGATGGGACAAATCAGGCGGGTTTACCCTGAGATATAATAATCAACCCCAAAACAAGTTGTTTTGGGGTTGATCTTCGATCTTTATCTTAAATCAAGGGGTGGTAAAGGAAATTTGCAACAGCATACCACTGCCAAACCTGACCATGTCACCAACGCCATTGTTGTTGGTGACATTTTCATTAAACTGCATCCTGAGGCGGATACGCGAGCTGCCAACCAAAGACTGAATGGCGCCTTTTAACCCATTTGCGCTGGCATCGGCGTTCAGCTCAGCCAGGTTACACCAACGCTCCAGTGCCCCGCTGGTGGCGCCGCCAAAATAATCGCTGGCATCGACACTGCCGTAATCCTGCTGGTACAGACGCAGACAGCCAAGCGAAAAGGGACTGCCGAGGGTATCATACCCAATGAATTTGATCTTGACATCCAAAACGGTGGCCCCGGCGGGCAGGGCAGAGATATCGAAACTGAGAAAACCCTGCTGGCCGATATTAGTATCCGAATCGCCCACATTGGCAAAGGTGAACACCACTCCAGTGGAGCGCACCGAGCCAGTCTCACCGGCAACTAGCGGGGCGTTGATCATCCCAACCGGTGGGGGCAAAGCAGGAAGGGTCGCGGTGGCAGTAACGGTCGGCGTCGGTGGCATACCAATGATCTCCACCCAGAATGGCCCGCTGCTCAGCCCAAAAACACTGCCAGCTTGATCGCGCAGCTTCCAGAAGCCTTTATAAGTCCCGGCTGCAGCGGGTGCCGTAAGATTAACAGAAATATCAACAGTCTGGTCGGGCGCAGTTGAACCGCTCAGGGCCTGGGCAGCCGGGCCACCCATCGCGTCACCGTGATCGAAAACCAATTGGTAGCCAGACGTCCAGGTACAAGAGCCAGTGTTCTTCAAACGCCAGGTCTTTGTAAACGCCGCGCCGGATTGCAGGTTTGTGCCGTCCGGAATGCTGACATCATCAACAAACTGGACACTGTTGCACGGGATACTGGTACTGGTGGCGGCTGGCTGTCCTGGCGCCAATGTGAGCGAAGGCAGTACCACTGGAGACTGTGTTGGCGCAGCGCCAACACCAGCTTGACCAGGAGTGGCAGTTACCAGCGCGGGCTGCGGGCTGGCAGACATTTGCGCCACCACCGTTTGGGCCACACCAGTGGATAACGCGCTCGGATCAGGCTGATTGGCGGATGGCAGATTGCAGGCCAGCATCGCTGCGAGCAAAACCAGGGCCGCAAGCCAGGGGATCATTTTTCTCTTCATTTCATTCTCCTCATTTACCAGCAGAAACCACCTGCCCTGACACTTTCATTGGCGTGGATGGGACGGGGATTCTCATCAATTTTATTGCGTGTTTAGTCCAGGATGCTGCATGAAGTGTTTATCCCAAAAATTGATTTCACCCCTGAAACTGTGAAGGGGCACACAACTATTATATCCTCACATTTATCCACCTGCATTATTGCAAAAGTGTTTCCCAAGAATTGAAGCTTCTCTTAATTTAAAGGATACCGAACAAACACAGGACCAGGAGTGCAGTTCAACGAAAAGCGAGAGCCATTTGTGGTGAGCGCCGGCTCGCGATGCCCGGGAATATAGGAGTGGTTGCGTGAGTAAAATTGTTCAATCTTTATCTGATCATAACAATATCCTTGAATTTCCTTCGTGGATTTTGTAGTAAAGATGGTTTTCGCAGTGGAAGCAAAATTAATTTCGTTAAAAAATAATTCCTGGTGAGTAAAACAAGAATATAATAACCTGCAAGTTAGGTTATTTGGCCAACTCTTTTTTACGGAAAATGAAAGTATGCTGGAAGCACCGGTTCAACAAAGACCAAAAGCGCCCATGTTGTGTAAAACAGTTCACGTTAAAATTCAACCAAGACCGGTTCGATTTAAGCATGCAAAACGTTGGTCAGGAATGGAAAGCAATTGAACGGCATTTAGTAAATAAAAAGAACACAGCGCGAAACATTATTTTTTTTACAGGATTCTAAATCCATGCATATTCTTAGAAACAAGGTGTTGGTATTTCTGGCCTTCTATCTTGCAATTTTCTACTATTTCGGTGGATTAAATTTCGAACTGGCAAAGGATGAATTACATTTCTGGCCAACTGTATTGGAATTCAGCAAGAGCTACAACCCCTCGCTTGAAACTCTGCGAAATTACAACGAACTGAATACCCCGCTGCCTTTTTATTTGTTCGGGATAATTGAGAAAGTGACCCAGGCCGGTCCACAGGCTGGGCGGATATTGAATTTTTTAGTTTCATTTGTGATCATCATCCTGATTGTAGCGAACAAAGGAACAAAACCACTGCTGTTTGGCATCGGTCTGATCTCGTTTCCGTATTTCCTGGGGACAAGCATCTTTTTATACACAGATATCGTATGCTCCATTTTTGTTCTGACGGGATATTTGGCTTATAAAAAAAATAAGCCTTTCATAGCGATGGTGTTGTTTGTTCTTGCGATAGCCTCGCGTCAATATATGGTCGCGTTTCCGGTCGGGATTCTGGCTGCCCTGGTATTTTCGCGCAAAAAGGACCTGCCCTTGTTCATCGCTATGAGCCTGGCAACCCTTTCGATCATTCCCTGGATGCTGCTGTGGGGAGATTTTGCGCCACCCGCAGCAATAACCGCGCAAAACCTGGCAAACACTTCCGTACTGCATGTCTTCCCGGATCACTCACTTTATTTTATGAGCTGCTTAGGTTTTTATTTTGTAATCATCGAATACTTTTTCAAAAACGGTTTCCAAATTCCACGATTGGGCAGCTTAAAAAGAATCCTGCTGATCCTGGTGATCACAGGTGCGTTTTTTGTAGTGTTCCCCCCGCTCGGAAATATCAATTATGAAATCCCGACCATGGGGTACCTGGACAAGGTGTGCCGCATTTTCCTTTCTGACAACATGAGGATGTTTGTGTTCTTCGTTCTGGCTGCGCTGGCAGTGCTCAGATTTTCCAGCAACACCCCCGAAACGTGGTTATTCTGGGCCAATGTTGGCATCATGGCGAAAGCGCATATCGGTTGGGATAAATACATCCTTCCGCTGCTGGTATGCCTGTGGCTGAGTGATGCATTCAATCAGACCGCAATAGAGGCTGCATATCCCAGAAAAGTCATAACCAACAAGATAGAAACTTGCAATGACGAGATCGGTGTTCCCGATGAAAGATCAGCATTTAGCAAGTCGAGCCTGGCAGACTCATAAACGATAAAGACAATTGAAGGAAATACAATCGGTTTTGTATGGTTAAATCAGGTCTGCTTATGCTAAAATGTCTTTGTCCGCAATCCAGATGAATTGATTATTCAAAGATCAGAGGAGAGAGTCATGAAAACATTACGCCCCATTTATTTAATCGTGGCATTCATGTTGATCGTTGGTATGGCTTGCAGCCTGTTCTCAGCGCCGAGCACCCCCACAAACAACGGCAACACCAGCCCAACCGCTGCGGCTGCTCCTGCCGCAACAACCGAACCCGCCGCCACCAGCGCTCCGCAGAACAGCGGAGATGGAGCCATAACGATACTTGATGATGCCCAAAAAGCAGTCGTCCAGATCGAGTCCCAGGGTACTTTTGTCGACCCACAGGTTGGGCTGATCGTGAACGGCGCCGGGCGCGGTTCGGGTTTTATTATTGACCCAACCGGTATCGCGGTCACCAACAACCATGTTGTGACTGGCTCAGCCCTTCTGAAAGTGTGGGTGGAAGGCGTGGAACACAACGCCCGCATTCTGGGCGTCTCTGAATGTTCCGACCTGGCGGTGATCAAGATCGATGGCGGGCCTTTCCCATACCTGAAATGGTATGGTAATGCAGCCAAAACCGGTCTGGAAGTGTATTTGGCCGGGTTCCCGCTGGGAGAACCACAGTTCTCGCTGACCAAGGGCATCATCTCCAAGGAAAAAGCCGACGGCCAAACCAGTTGGGCCTCGCTGGACCACACACTGGGTCATGACGCCACCAGCAACCCTGGCAACTCCGGCGGTCCGTTAATCACGGCCAATGCCGAAGTGGTCGGGGTCAACTACAGCGGGAGAGCATCCGCCAACCAATATTTTGCCATCGATGAAGCCACCGCCAAACCCGTGGTGGATCAATTGACCAAGGGCCAGGATGTCGATTCAATCGGTATCAACGGCACCGCGATACGCTCGGATGACGGCAAACTTTCCGGCATCTGGGTAGCATCGGTGAAATCTGGCTCTCCAGCGGACAAGGCCGGTGTAAAACCGGGCGATATTCTGTATCAGATGGAAAACCTGGTGCTGGCTACGGATGCAACCATGAAAGATTACTGCACCATCCTGCGCAGCCACAAACCCGAAGATACCCTGTCTCTAACGGTGATCCGTTACGCCACAGGCGAACTGCTCGAAGGCCAATTGAACGGTCGTGAGCTGGCTGTGACCGGGAATTTCAATACCGGCAGCAGTGGCAGCAGCGGTAGCAGCGGTAATTCTGGCAGCAGCAGCGGCGGAGCAGATTACTTTACCGAAACGTTTGGTTCCCAACTTTCAGACAAACTATGGACCATCACTCTTTCCGGTGACAATCAGAAAAAAGCAACCTATGGCGCCGAGAATAACCAGTTCAAGATCGACCTGGAAGGCGCGTTCACCAAGGTGTATGTTGAATATCTGGCGTATCAATACCCCGAAGTGCGCGTGGATGTGACCACCTATAATCGCGGTAAGAATACCGGCGCAGTGTTGTTGTTCTGCCGCGCCACCAGCGATGGCTGGTATCAAGTCCAGATCGCGAACGATGGCCGCTACTGGATCCAGGCCTTCGATGCTATTGGTCTTGTCAAAAAAGGCATCAACTTGATCGCCAACGGCGGCTCCAACCGCATCAAATCCGGGCGCGAGCAAAATGATTATGGCCTGATCTGCAGCGGAGATACCCTGACCCTGGTGATCAACGGGTACGAAGAAAAGTCGATCAAGGATACCAAATATCATTTCCTGACCGGGAGTGTTGGCTTCGGACTGGAATCGGTCGATTCTTTACCCATCATCACCCTTTTTGAAAACTTCAAGATCAGCCAGCCGTAAAAAAAAAAATAAAAAAACAAAACAGGTCGTCCTTTGCGGGGCGGCCTGTTTTTATTTTTTCTATATGACGTTAACGTTTTTCTATTATTGATCGATTATCCTTGATTTATTCTAACAACAAGCACGAAACCAAACCTTAAACTGAATTCGTATTAAATCAAGGAGAACGCGATGGGAAAAATCATCGGCATTGACCTCGGCACCACCAATAGTGTTGTCGCTGTAATGGAAGGCGGACAGCCAACCGTAATCACAACTGCAGAAGGCGGGCGACTCTGCCCATCTGTTGTTGCTTTTAACAAGAATGGCGAAAGAATGGTCGGACAGACCGCCAAGCGCCAATCTGTGATCAACTCAGAAAATACCATTTACTCCATCAAACGCTTTATCGGACGCCGTTTTGAAGAGACCGATGCCGAGCGCAAAATGGTACCCTACACCATCATCGAAGGCCCCACCGACGATGTGCGTGTGAAAACACCGATTAACTCCAAGGAATACAGCCCGCAAGAGATCAGCGCGATGATCCTGGCCAAGCTCAAGGCTGACGCCGAAGCCTACCTGGGCGAGAGCGTCACAGAAGCGGTCATTACCGTGCCGGCGTATTTCAACGATACCCAGCGCCAGGCCACCAAAGATGCCGGCCGCATCGCCGGGCTGGATGTCAAGCGCATCATCAACGAACCGACCGCATCAGCTTTGGCATATGGGTTGGACAAGAAAAACAACGAAACCATCCTGGTCTTTGACCTGGGCGGCGGAACCTTTGACGTATCCATCCTGGAAGTTGGCGATGGCGTCATCGAAGTCAAATCCACCAATGGCGATACCCACCTGGGTGGCGATGACTGGGATCAGCGCCTGACCAGTTGGGCATGCGATGAATTCCAGAAAATGGAAGGCATCAACCTGCGCAACGACCGGCAAGCCCTGCAGCGTTTGCGCGAGGCCGCTGAAAAAGCCAAGATCGAGCTTTCGACCATGATGGAAACTGAACTCAACCTGCCCTACATCACCGCCGATGCCAACGGGGCGAAACACCTGGTGATCAAGATCACCCGCGCCAAATTCGAGCAGATGACCGACGATTTGCTCAAGCGCTGTGTGCATCCCTTCGAAAACGCGCTCAAGGATGCCGGTCTGAAAGCCAGTGACCTGCATGAAGTAGTGCTGGTGGGCGGTTCCACCCGTATGCCGATGGTCTCAGACCTGGTGCGCAAACTGACCGGCAAAGACCCCAACAAATCCGTCAACCCCGATGAAGTCGTGGCTGTTGGCGCGGCCATCCAGGGCGGCGTTCTGGGCGGCGAAGTGCGCGATATCCTGCTGCTGGATGTCACTCCGCTTTCTCTCGGCGTTGAAACGCTCGGCGGCGTGATGACACGCATGATCGAACGCAACACCACCATCCCGGTCAAGAAGGCTGAAACCTACTCGACCGCCGCCGATAACCAGACCGCCGTCGATATCCACATCATGCAAGGCGAACGCCCGATGGCGGCCGATAACATGTCACTTGGCCGCTTCCGCCTGGATGGTATTCCGCCATCAGCGCGCGGTGTTCCACAAGTGGAAGTCACCTTTGATATCGATGCCAATGGCATCCTGCACGTGACTGCCCGTGACAAAGCCAGCGGCAAGGAACAGAAGATCACTGTGACTGCCTCAACCAACCTGAACAAAAGCGAGATCGATCGGATGGTGAAAGAATCACAGGCGCACGAATCCGATGACAAGAAGCGCAAGGAAGTGATCGAAGCCCGCAATATCGCGGACAACCTGGTCTACCAGACCGAAAAGGCCATGCGTGACCTGGGCGATAAGATCAGCTCAGGTGAACGCGGCGAGATCGAAGCCAAGATCAACGATGTCAAGACTGCGCTGACTGGCGATGATGCTGCGCGCATCACCAAGACCAGTGAAGACCTGCAAAAAGCATTCTATGCCGTCAGCGAAAAGCTATATGGACAGGCAGGCCAGCCTCAACCCGGCGGCGGCCCAGGCGGGCCATCAGCCCCCGACCCGGATGCCGATTTCATCGACGGCGAAGTCAAAGACGCGTAAGCAAACAAGATCAATATCAGTGGCGTCCATCGAATAGATGGACGCCACTTTTTTGTTTACCGTTTTGCTATTTACGCTTTATAATCCTTCCCATGTTAAACAAACTCCCCCGTTTTGCTCGTATTCTGCTGGCCCTGATTGCCATCCTGATCCTGGCCTTAGCGGTATACAATATTCCGTATGTTAATGATCGCCTCTCATGGAGGTTGGATGATCTGCGCGCACAAATCAGCAGCTACTTCCTGCCACCCCCCAGCGCAGTTTTCGTCCCGGCGCAGCAGGCCCAAATCGATATAATCGTGAGTGCCACCATGCTGGCGATGCGCACACCCACCACGACGCTCACCCCAGCCATCAGCCCCAGCCCGGTCGGACCCACCTCCACTCCAACCATCACACCCACCCCAACCATCACGCCCACCCCGCTGCCAGGCAGCGTCACGCTTACTGGCGTGGTATATGTCGACCAGACCGGCGGCTATAACCTGTGCGGCCCTTCCAACCTGACGATGGCGCTCAAATTCTGGAAGTGGAAAGGCACACGCGACGATATCCTCAAGGTAATCAAGCCGGGAATCAACGATTCATCCCTGATATTCTGGAAGCGCGGCAAGTCTGATAAGAATGTCATGCCCTACGAAATGGTGGACTATGTCAATGACCAGACCAATTTCCGGGCACTTTCACGCTATGGCGGCAGCCAAGATGTGATCAAGGGCTTCATCGCCGCCGGTTACCCGGTGCTGATCGAAAAGGGTGAATTCCAAAAGGACACAACTGGGATCGTCAGTTGGATGGGTCATTACCAGTTCATCACCGGTTACAGCGACGCCTCAAAATACTTTCTGATCCAGGATACTTACCTGGACGGGCCGAATTTCAAGGTGCCTTACGACAAGTTATACAATGAGTGGCGCGCCTTTAATTACCTGTTTATCATCGTGTATCCTATTGACCGCGAAGAGAAGGTGCAGGCTTTGCTGGGGAACTGGGCGGATGTGGATTGGGCCAACAAGCACGCCCTGGAAATCGCCGATGCAGAAACCAAAACCATGACCGGGTTGGATGCGTATTTTGCCTGGTTCAACAAGGGCACCAACCACGTTCAGTTGTTACAATACTTTGATGCGGGCACAGCTTATGATCAGGCTTTTGCAATCTTCCCGACCATCCCACTGGACAAAGATAAACTGCCCTACCGGATGTTGTGGTATCAGACCGGCCCCTATAAGGCCTATTTCTACAGCGGACGCTATCAGGATGTCATCAATCTAGCAACCGTGACTCTTGGAACGGTCAAAGACGGCCCCACGCTGGAAGAAAGCCTGTATTGGCGCGGCATGGCCGAACAGGCCAGCGGAAACACGGCTGCCGCGCTGGCTGATTTCTCTGCCGCCAACCACCTCAACCCCAAAATGCCCGCCATCATCCAAGCCATGCAGTCTGTAGGCGCTGTGCCCGAGACACCGGTAAAACCATGAAACTACTTCACTTTGCAGATGCCCACATCGATATGGCCAACTACGGCCGCCACGACCCCGAAAGCGGTTTGCCTTTCAGGGTGCTTGATTTCCTCAAATCACTGGATGTCATCATCGATACAGCCATTGATGAAAAAGTGGATCTGGTCATTTTTGCCGGAGATGCCTACAAGGATCGCACGCCCGCCCCCACCTTTCAACGCGAGTGGGGCCGCCGCATCATGCGGCTCTCGGCCGCCAAAATCCCTACCCTGCTGCTGATCGGCAACCATGATCTATCCCCCTCAGCCGGACGCGCCAATGCCCTGCATGAATTTGACACGCTGCAGGTGCCATTCGTACGCGTAATCGCCAAACCAACCCTGCTGACCGCCGATGAGCTTGGCATCCCTGTACACGTCATCGGGCTGCCGTGGGTCTCGCGCTCAGGAATCATGGCTGCGCTCGGTGCAGATGAAACGCCGCTGGATGAGATCTACACCCAGATCGAGAATCGACTGACAGAACTGGTCAACAAATACCTTGAGAAACTCGACCCGCACCTGCCGGTCATCCTGACGGCGCATGCCTCGGTTCAAGGCGCTGCCTTTGGCGCTGAACGGATGGTAATGCTCGGCGCCGACCTGGTGCTGCCTGGCTCGCTGGTACGCGATTCCCGGCTGGATTACGTGGCGCTGGGGCATATCCATAAACCACAAAACCTGAATGGTCCCGCTTTTGATCCTCAGGATCATAGCGCATACCAACACCCCCCGGTCATTTACCCCGGCTCCATTGAGCGCGTCGATTTCGGCGAAGCGCGTGACGACAAGTTCTTCATCGTGGCAAATGTGCAGCGCGGCCATACCGAAGTAGAATGGCGCAAACTGGAGCACGTCCGGCCATTCATCCAGGCCTATATAAAGCTGGATTCCGATGAACATGTCACCAGCAAACTCAAGGCAGCGCTGCCTCCGTCTAAAAAGCTCAAGAACGCCATTGTTAAGCTGACCGTGGAATACCCACGCGATTTTGAAAAACTGATCAACGAAACCGAACTGCGCGAACACTGCGCAGACTCGTTCGAATTTCACCTGGTGAAGCGCCCACAGATCGAAAATCGTGTTCGATTGGCCGAAGGCCAGAATATTGCCAGCCTGTCGCCGCTTGAATTATTGGAAAAATACTGGCAAGCCAATCACACCGATTCTGCGGAAGCCGACCTGCTGCAAAAATTGGCAGCCGATGTTTTGAGCGAAGAAAATTCCCCGGAAGGCTAAAAATTCAGCACTGTTACGGAACTATTATGCTACAAAACCTGATTCGGCGTATCTTTATTTTATAAAACTATGCGCTGGATATATATCTCCCCACACTTTGATGATGCCGTGTTATCTTGCGGCGGCCTGATCTGGGAACAGACTCACAGCGGCATTCCTGTCGAAATTTGGACAGTGAACGCCGCTGACCCACCTCCCGGCCCACTTTCCGATCTCATTATCCGCAATCATGCCAACTGGAAAACTGGATCATCCCAGGAAACCGTGGCAATGCGACGAATCGAGGATCAGAATGCCGCCCGCCGGGTGGGCGCAACCACAGTCCACCTGAATCTGGTGGATGCAATGTACCGGCGCACTGGCACCGGTACATTGTTATACACCCAGGATGTTTTCGATCCAATCGATCCGCGTGAAATCAAAATCATTGAACAAACCGCCAGCCAGCTTGCTAGCAACCTGACCCTGCACGATACCATCGTTTGCCCGCTTGGGCTTGGCAAACATGTTGACCACATCATCACCCGCCTGGCAGTCGAAACCCTGGACAGACCCATCTGGTATTACGCTGATATACCCTACGTCTTCAAGCACGAAAGTGAACTTGCCCCAGCGGTGGAAGACATGCAATCCAAGACCTTCTTTATTTCTCAACCAGGCCTGTCAGCCTGGCAGGATGGCATATCCGCTTACATTTCACAAATTTCCACACTCTTCAAAGATGTCAAAGACATGCAAACACAGATCAAGAACTATTTGGATTCCAAAAATGGCTTAACCCTTTGGGAAATCACTTAAGCTTTTGGGAATCATCGTCTTGATTTTGATGTTATTTCATGATATATTAATGCCACGAAGGTGAAAGTGGCTTTCGCAACTTCCTGTTGCATCCCAAATTGGGATGCAACATATCTATTAGATAGGGTTTGAAATATGCCTGCCATGTATTTAACCAAAGAAGGCTTCCAGAAACTACAAGAAGAGTTGGAATTCCTACGCACAGCCAAGCGCCATGAAGTTGCCGAGCGCCTGCATGAGGCGATGGAAGGTGGCGAATTGATCGAAAACGCCGAGTATGAAGCCGCTAAAAATGAACAGGCATTCGTTGAGGGACGTATTCAGGAGCTTGAAATCATCCTGGCTGCCGCCCACCTGATCGATGAAGCCTCTGCCCATCAGGATCCAACCCTGGTGCAGGTTGGCGACACCGTCGAAATCCAGGAAGACGGAGGTTCTCCCGAGCAGTACACCATCGTGGGTGCTGCCGAGGCCGATCCTCGCTCCGGTAAGATCTCCAACGAATCACCACTGGGTAAAGCCCTGCTAAACCATCACCCGGGTGATGTGGTTGCAGTGGATGCACCTGGCGGCACATTTAAAGTCAAAGTTTTAAAGACCACCTGAAAGACTGGGGCGGTCAGCTTAAGCCCCGCGCGCACTCTGCCATGGTACCCGGTTCTGCACGGGCAAGGCAGTGTGTTTTAGCGCGGGCTTTTTTTATCGGGCATGGTAACCCGGCTCTGCGATAGTGCCGGTTCTAGCGATAGTGCCGGTTCTAGCACGGCCACGGTCACGGACATCGAAAGGTAAACCAGCATGGCGGAATACAACTCACTTGAACAGATCCGTTTACAAAAAATAACCGAACTGCGCGCCCAGGGAGTTGAGCCATACCCCACCCGCGCGGAACGCACGCACACCGCACAGCAGGCCATCACAGCCTTTGAAGCCGCAGAAAAAGCCGCGGCGAGCGGTGAAGCGCCCGTTGAAATAAAAGCCACCCTGGCAGGACGCATTCGCGCCATGCGCGCGATGGGGAAACTGACCTTTGCTCATATCGAAGATGGCAGCGGGAAAATTCAATTATTCCTGCGCATCAATGAGCTGGGGCAGGATCGTGTCACCTTCTTCGATAAGATGTACGATATCGGTGACTTCGTACAGGCCTCGGGTGTCATGATGCGCACCCGCACCGGTGAAGCCACTCTGCATGTTCACGATTTCCGCCTGCTCGCCAAGGCTGTTTCACCGCTGCCTGCCGACAAGGATGTCACCCAGGAAGATGGCAGTGTCATCCGCTATGCTGCCCTTGAGAACTCAGAACTGCGCGCGCGCCAGCGTTACGCCGACCTGGCCGTCAACCCGGATGTGCGCGAAACTTTTCGCAAGCGCGCCAGGGTGGTTTCGTCCCTGCGGCGCTTCCTGGATGATCATGACTTTTTGGAAGTCGAAACACCCATTCTGCAGCCAATCTATGGCGGCGCCGCCGCGCGCCCCTTCACCACTCACCACAACCAGCTCAAGCAGCAGCTTTACCTGCGCATTTCATTTGAACTGTACCTTAAGCGCCTGCTGGTTGGCAACCTGGAACGGGTCTATGAAATCGGGCGAGACTTCCGAAACGAAGGAGTTTCCTTCAAACACAACCCCGAATTTACCCAACTCGAATTCTATTGGGCTTACGCTGATTATCTCAAGGTGATGGAACTGACCGAGCAGATGGTTTCCACTGCCTGCATGGATGTCAACGGCACCTGCCAGATCACCTACCAGGGCAAAGCCATCGATTTTTCACCACCCTGGCAGCGCATCGAAATGCGCGCCGGCCTTCTGGATGTAACCGGCATCGATATTTACGCCCATACCGATGCCGAGAGCCTCTCCACCGCCATCCGCGCCAGGGGTTACAACCCGCCTGTTCGCGCCACCCGTGGCAAGTTGATCGATTACCTGGTGGGCGAATACCTGGAACCGACCCTGATCCAACCCACATTCATCTATGATTATCCACGCGATATTTCGCCGCTGGCCAAATCCAAACCGGGCGACCCGCTGACGGTTGAACGCTTTGAGGCTTATGTGGCCGGGTTCGAGCTGTGCAACGCCTTCACCGAGCTGAACGATCCGCTCGACCAGGAACAGCGCTTCATCGAAATGGGCCGCGACTACACAGCCGAGGATGAAGAATTGAACCTGATGGATGATGATTACTTGCGCGCGATGCGCTACGGAATGCCGCCCAACGGTGGCTTTGGAATGGGCGTCGACCGGTTGACCATGCTATTGACCGATAAACACTCCATTCGCGAGGTGCTCCTGTTCCCTCACCTACGTAATGATGACGAAGGGCGCGCTGAATCTGGAGAATAAACCAGCATAGTTGGATAATCCATACCCCAAAATGGGGATGGACAGGCGAAATATCTGAAAGTATATTTACCCCATTCCGAGAAGCTTGATCGTTTGAGGAGAAATGGATGCCTGACACGTTTAATTGCCCCAACTGCGGCGCGCCACTCGACTACAAGGGCAGTGACCCCATCATTCGCTGTCCGTACTGCAACAGTTCGGTTGTGGTACCCGAAAATCTGCGCAGCAAACCTTCATTTTCTTCCCAGCCACACAACTTTACATTAAGTGGCTCGGGGGATATGGCCGGGCTGGTCAGGCAGGCGCGGCGCTTCAAGGAAGTAAAGGACCTGGCCCAAGCCGGGAACATGGACGAGGCTGTGCGCATTTACAGCGAGATCACCGGTCAAAACCCTGAGATGGCGCGGGCATCCGTGCAAACTCTGGCGAGCGGCCGTCCGATCACGCTGACCGGGCTGAATCTGGGCGAGCTCATGCCATCCATGAGTGTCTCGAGCACTTCCACGCGAGTCAGCCTGCCAACAACTGTCAATCCTCAATCGAGCTCTGATAAACCACCCAAAAGTCTGGCCCGCACGCTTGGATGCGGGCTGGGCTGTTTTGTAACTGCCATCTTCTTATTTGCGCTGCTTACCGCCATCGTGCCAATGATGGGCGGATTGGCGGGGATGGCGGTGAGTCTCAAACCAGACCTGGTATTGACTGTCATTCCCAGTATTTCCAATCTGACCCACCCTGGCTTTGGCAGCCGGGAGTTTTCCTTTGGTGGCGAAGGCATCGTCCCCGGAAAATTTGATGATGTTCGCGCCATCACGATTGACCCGGTTTCCGGAAATATTTATGCGGCAGAATACAGCAGCGGCCGCATACAGAAGTTCGACCCGCAAGGAAAATTCATCAGCCAATGGCTGGTGGAGGGTGAAAAAATGTATACAAGTTCGATCGCTGCGGATCGAAATGGAAATATCTTTATCGTGTCATCCGGAAAATTACTGCAATATAATCTGGATGGAAAACTGATCAAGGAGATCACGGTCGCGGATTTCGATCAATTTGATGATATCGCACTGGCAGCCGATGGATCGCTGCTGGCTGTCAACGGTGAAGATGTGATCCACTTTAACCCGGATGGCAAGGTACTGAGCAAGATCCCTGCCGCAATTTCAACCGTAAGCGGCGACCCGGAATTGGATGCGAAAATTGCAGTCGATGGACGCGGAAATATCTATGTGCTGGGAACCTTTAACAACGCCGTTTTCAAATTCGCCGCAAATGGAAAGTTCATAAACCGCTTCGGCAGTGAGGGCGATCAGCCCGGCCAATTTAGCGCTGCCTCAGCCATCGCCGTGGATGGCAAAGGCCAGATTTATGTCAGCGATTCAAAGGGAATCCAGGTTTTTAGCAACGATGGACGCTATATCAACGTAGTATCAGTAGAGTATTATGCTTATGGTCTGTCATTCGATGACCAGGGTAAGCTGTATGCAACCACAAATCAAAATAAAGTCGACAAATTCAACGTTTCTCAATAGGTGAAAAAAATGAGCGATCTTAATGTATGCCCGTCCTGCGGCGCAAAACTCGAGAGTAACGTCGGCAGCACATGTCCATTCTGCGGCACGGCTCTGGCAGCATCTGCCAGCAGCGCGCCAACTTTGATCAGCCGGCCAATCAGCAAAAAAGCCGAATTTGAAAACAGCGCCGAAGCGATGGATGAAATAAAACGCCTGGTAAGCGCAGGCGACAACGCTGGCGCCACGCTGATCGCCAGCTCAGCCTTTGACCTGCCCGAGGAAGCCGCCCGCAGCACCGTGGAGCAGATCGAAACCGATATGCCACCCTCTTCCAGCGACAAAACCGTGATGTCCAGCTCCAGCGAGCTTGCTGCTGCGGTAGCTGCGGCTGAGGCTAAGGCGGCAGCCCAAAAAGCAGCCTTAGCGCAGCAGCCCGCCCCAATACCCGCCCGACCCAGCGCACCAGCGCCGGTGAGCACATCCGGGTCTGTGAGCGCTTCCAATGCAGGAGGCGAAGCTCCCAAGCAGTCCAACAAGAAGAAATGGATCATCGGCGGAAGCATCGGCGCAGTGGTTTTTCTGTGCCTGTGCTGCTGCCTGCCAGGGATTTACTTTGCCTATACAATGATGAATAAGTAATTCATCTGGTTTCTGACGGTGCGCAAAAAAACTATCATCCCTGTAAAATGGGATGATAGTTTTTTATTGAAGACAGTAACCGCTTTGGCCACTAAGGGTTTTTATAGTATGAAGGTTCAATTCCGGTGGCTAAACTTTTACGCCCTGCATCCCATCCCGAATCTCTTACGGGAAAAACTAGCATTGTACAAATAGATTGCCACGTCACCGAGATCATATTCCCCGCAGCAACTGGAGGTAAGTTATGGCACAGGCAGGTATTCACGCATTAGTTGGTATCGCCGTCCGCAAATTCGTCCCCAAACGGGAATGGCTGATACTCGGGATTGTGCTCGGCAGTATTTTCCCCGATCTTGACAATTACGCCGTGGCAATCGCCACGCTGGCGAAGCTGAACACCCAGGGGCTGCACCGTACCTTTACGCACAGCATCTTCACGATAATCGCGGCGGTGGTTGTATTTTTTATCATCGCACAGGTGCGCAAGGACTCCCGTTGGACCAGCCTGGGCCTGGGCTTTGGGCTGGGCATCGGTATGCACATCGCGCTCGACCTGTTGATCTGGTTCAACGGTGTTGCAGTGTTCTGGCCCCTGGGCAGTTGGGTAAATCTATGGGAAGGCATCAAACCCCCGGAATGGTTCGCCAAATTGCTTGACCCGCTCGAGATGCTATTTCTGGCGCTCTACTTCCTGTGGCTGGCAAAAGCAGCCCGGGAACATGGCACAAACACCGGCTTCCTGGGCACCCTGCGCATTTGGACGATCGTAGAGGCTGTCCTGCTGGTTGTGTTTACCCCATTGGCGTATATTATGACCAAAGGATATGCGACTCTCTTCGGCGTGGGTTACCTGGTTTCAATCACCGCTGCCTTTGTAATCACGATCCGCATGCGCCAAACCGTGGAAGCATAGTACCGGGGCTGCCAGGTACCAAACTTCCAAACAGGATCCAGAATCACTGCATGCGGTTCAGACACGTGCCGGTTCTAGCACGGCCACGGTCACGGCAACGAGGCGGCTTTATCCATCAGGGCAAATATTTCTAATGGCTGGCCCTTGCTTTCTTCGCGCCTGAGCGAAATAGCTTCCTGGGGACATTTGTCCACGCACACACCGCAGCCCATGCATTTGGAGAAATCCACCTGCATGAACAGATCCCCCGTGGCAAGCGCGCCAAACTGGCAGTTATCGGCGCAGGTTCCACAGGCGGTACAGATGTCTTCATCGACCTGCGCCACGTAACCAGAAGAAGCCAGCATGGGAGTGCCGTTTTGATGGGCATGAATGGCGCCGCAGCAGCACGAACAACAATTGCAAATGGCATAAAAGCGCCCAAGCATGGCATCCTTGAAAAAAGCATGGTGCACATGTCCGCGCGCGTCCTCAGCGTCAATGATCGCCACCGCCTCCTGGCGCGTGATCCAGCGGGTCTTATCGGGATTGTGATCGACGACAAAGCTGGCAAACGGTTCACCCACCACCAGGCACACATCCAGCGGCAGACAGGGATTTTCGCGGGCGGAACGACATGGGCAATTCAGCGCCACGATATGATCGGGGTTTTTCATAATTATGGAGCGGGCACGCTTGTAGGGAATGACCTGTTCAAGATCGGGGATATTAACCTCCTCGTTGATCATGACCATCTTGCGGGCTTCTGCGAGCGGCATGGTCTTGCCGTGATAAGTATCCGCCATGCTGATGCTTTCGGCACCTGGCTCATGAATTTTCCCGCGCGTGGTTTGCTTTTCCACCCAGGAGGCTAACGGGGCAAGTTTGCGGGCCCATGGGTGGCGTCCCGTGCCGATAGCGATGTACAGGTGAGTCCAGCGCCCATAAACATATCCGTGCAGCATGTCAAATAACGAATAGCCCTCTTTTTCCCGGCCTGCTTTAAAAAACGCTGCTGTGGATGGCTTGATAAACAACGATTTGATACCCATAAGCTGCTCCCTGTGCCATTAAATGAATGCTTACAGCATACCGGAAAGACCCGCAGAGTGCAAGCGCGCATCATCCCCTGATGGAATGACATTTGTACCAAATATTCGAAAAGCGGGTTAGAATTAACCGTTCGCATCGTTCTGCTTCCCAAGGAGATCAATATGGCAGCGATTAAACGCCCAATTAACGCCGAAGACCTGTACCGACTCGAACTGCTCTCAGGAGCGCGCATTTCCCCAAACGGCAAACACGTCATCTACTCACAGAAGCGTGTGGAGAAAAAAAGCGAGAAAAAATATGCCAATCTGTGGCTGGCTGCCACAGACGGAGGCCTGCCGCGGCAGTTCACCTACGGGGATCACTCGGATTCAGCCCCACTCTGGTCGCCGGATGGCAGCCAGATCGCCTTCCTTTCAAACCGGGCAGACAAAGAAAAACCGGCCCAGATTTATGTCATCCCGACCAACGGCGGCGAAGCCCGGCCCCTGGGGCTGATCGAAGGCGAGATCGATCTGGCGGCATGGTCGCCGGATGGACAGAAATTATTGTGCACCATCCGCAAGACAGATGCAGAAACGCTGGAACGTGAAAAGGATGAGCACAAGAAAAAATTGGGAGTGGTTTCGCGCCAATATGACCGCCTGTTTTATAAGCTGGATGGCTATGGTTACCTGCCGCGTGAACGCACCCACCTGTGGCTGGTGGATGTTCGCAATGGAAAGGGCCGCCAACTGACAGATGGCAATTTGTGGGACGAGAACGAGCCGGCCTTCTCACCGGACGGCGCGCAAATCGTCTTCATCTCCAATCACGCCAATGACCCTGACCAGGCTCCTGACCAGTTGGATATTTTTATCATGCCCGCCGCGCCAGGTGAAACGCCCCAAAAGATCAATACTCCGATCGGCCCCAAGCTGCTGCCGGTCTTCTCGCCAGATGGCAAATCGATTGCCTACCTGGGTCGCGAAGGAGAGGGGCTGGAATATTGCAACATGCACCTGTGGCTCGCCGCAGTGGACGGATTGCAGGCCCCCAAAAACCTCACCGCGCAGCATGACCTGTTTTGCTTGAGCAGTATGCTGTACGATACCGGCTCACCCGAACAAATGCGCCCGGTCTGGTCTCCGGATGGGCGTACTATTTACTTCCAGGCCTCGCGGCACGGATCAGTGCTGCTCAAGCGTATCGACGTAAATGGCGAACATCTCACCGATGTGGTCGGTGAAGGCGGGGCAGTCGGGGCATTCTCGTTTGATGCAGGTCATACGCGTGTGGCCTATTATTTTGGACAGATAAATGACCCGGGACAGATCCATCTAAAAGAGATGAATGAAGGCCTGACCACACGCCACCTGACCCGCGCCAACCGGACATTGTTCGATGCCATTGAACTGGCGCGCGTGGAAGAAATCTGGTTTAAGGGCGTGGATGACAACGATTTACAAGGTTGGGTGATGTTTCCGCCCGGATTCGACCCCAAAAAGAAATACCCATCCATCCTGGAAATCCACGGCGGGCCCCTGACCCAGTATGGCAAGATCTTCATGCATGAGTTCCAAACGCTGGCGACCCAGGGCTATGTGGTGTACTTCTGCAATCCACGCGGCGGGCGCGGCTACGGCGAGAAACACGCCCGGGGTATCTGGGGCGCATGGGGTACGGTCGATTATGCCGATGTGATGGCCTGGACGGACTTGATCGCAAATAAAGCCTATATTGACAAAAGCCGGATGGGTGTTACGGGCGGCTCGTATGGCGGTTACATGACGCTGTGGATCATCGGGCACACCGAGCGCTTCAAGGCGGCGGTGGCGCAGCGGGTCGTCAGCAATTTCGTCAGCGAGTGGGGCTCCAGTGACCTGAACTGGACCTTTGAATACGAGTTGGAAGCGCCAGCGCCGTTCGTCAATTTCCAAAAGTGGTGGGATATGTCACCGATGAAATATATCGGCAATGCCAAGACCCCCACGATGATCACCCACTCAGAAAACGATCTGCGCTGCCCGATCGAACAGGGTGAGCAGGCCTATGTGGCGCTCAAACGGCTGGGCGTGGAGAGCGAGTTCATCCGTTTCCCGGATGAGTTTCACGGGCTGTCTCGCAACGGTCGCACCGACCGGCGTATTGCCCGCCTGGGGCACATCCTGCGTTGGATGGATAAATACCTGAAGCCATAACCCGTTTCGGGGTGGTGTATTGGAGGGGAAGTTCTCCGCCAATACACCACTTGCATGGCAAAGCATCGATTTTGCGCCCCCAACATGCGGAGAGGCGCTGCCATCCCCCTTCAAATCCGGGCAAGATAAAATATTCTTTTGGTAAAGCAGCACTTCGGGCAGAATACACCATGAAATGGTATAAAGCCAGCCTCAATCTGTCAACAAGTGGAAAAGGTTTGTATGTCTTTACGGAGCTTGTCAATGCGCAGCTGCGTACCTGGGACGTTCGTGAGGGCATCTGTTTTTTATTCTGCCCG
This sequence comes from uncultured Anaerolineae bacterium, assembly GCA_903846015.1. Classification (GTDB taxonomy): domain Bacteria; phylum Chloroflexota; class Anaerolineae; order Anaerolineales; family Villigracilaceae; genus UBA5195. Next base: position 32,368 of record CAIMZS010000627.1, read on the forward strand.
CATACCTCCGCCTCGCTGACCATCAACGAAAACTTTGATCCCACCGCAAAAGCTGATCTGGAAACGGCGCTGGAGAAACTGGTGCCTGAAAACCAGGCCTGGCACAGCCATGCTGCCGAAGGACCCGATGATGCCACTTCGCACATTCGCGCGATGCTCACCGGCACAGATTTGACGATCCCCTTTGACGAGGGGCGGCTGAGCATGGGTACCTGGCAGGGGGTCTACCTTTACGAACACCGCTCTCACCCACATCACAGGGAAGTGTGGCTGCGCGTGTTGGATGCTTCCTGACAAACATCCGCATCACAGGGCACGGCGGTAAATCGCAGTGCTAGCTCTTTTATGATCCCCAGACCTTGAAATCTTTCAAGCTGGACCCGCCGGTGAACTCACGCAGGATCGAATTATCCGGCAGCCATTCCATCTCAACTGGCAGGAACCATTCCAGGAAGGCCAGCAGCCGCTTGGTCTCAATAAATTCAGGTGTGCTGTGCTGCACCTGGCGCAGCAGCGGCTCAGCCAACGGGCGCAGCACAGAAAGCTCATATACCAGCGCAGAATTAAACATGACATCCGCATTTTCTTGATAGGGAAATATATGGCGCTTTTCACCACGCCTGACCGATTCCCACCGTGTAATCGTCTGGGTGGCGCTGTAACCGCGCTCACGGGCATCACGCACAATCCGGCGGATCAGGCGCGTATCGGTGGTTGAAACGCGGTTGTGGCGGTCCAGGTTAAGCTGTGTGAGCGCGGAAGCATAGATCTTGAACGATTTCTCTGCGAGCGCCGCGGGAATCAGGCGCGGGTTCAACCCATGAATGCCTTCCAGGATGATGATCTGCCCCGGGCGCAGCTTGACCACGTCGCCCGATACCTGGCGACCTTCCTGAAAGTTATAACGCGGCAGCTGTACCTCCTGACCAGCGACCATCCGCTGCAGGCAGTCACCCAACTGCAGCAGGTCAAGCGCCTCGAGGGTTTCGTAATCATATTGACCGCTCTCGTCTTTGGGGGTTCTATCACGATCTACAAAAAAGTTATCCAACTCAAGCGCAAAAGGAGAGAGGCCCAGCGCCAGAAGCTGGACCGCCAACCGGCGGGAGAAAGTGGTCTTGCCGGAGGAAGACGGCCCGGAGATCAACACCAGGCGGGCATTGTCATAGCGCTCAGCGATCTGGCTGGCGATCGAGGCGATATGCTGCTCATGCAAGGCTTCTGAAACCAGGATAATCTCACGGCTTCGTCCGGCCTGGATGGCATCATCCAATGCGCCGACGCTTTCAATCCCCAGGCGCTGCAGCCAGTCGCCATACTGACGAAAAGCGTTCAGCAGCTTGGGGTAGTCTGCAATGTCTGCCAGGATGGTGGGTTCATGCCGGCGCGGGAAACGCAGGGTAAAGCCGCCGTTGGAAGCGATCAGTTCAAACCATTTAATATAACCGGTCGACGGCACCATGTAACCGTGGTGATAGTCGACGTGCTCGCCCAGGGTATAGAGCGTCACATACGGCTTGCGTCGATATTTCATCAAGTGGACTTTATCGTCATAGCCCTGGGTCTCAAAATACACCACTGCATCAGCGATACTGGCTTCACGGCGCAGAAAGGGCAGGTTCATCTCCACAAGACGGCGCATCTCGTTTTCCACAGATTTTAATTCAGCCGCGCTCAAAGCCTCCCGGTCACGAGTATGGCAGTAATAACCACCAGACGCCACCGAATGATCGATAAACAGGGAAGCCTCTGGAAACAGGTTGGTAAAAGCGGCTTCGAGCAGAAAAGTGAGCGAACGCCGGTAAATGCGCGACCCGTCTGAATCAGCCATGCTGACCGGCTGGATATGGGCTTCCATATTGATCGGATAGGTCAATTCGTGCAGCTCGCCATTGACCACCACCCCCACAAACGGCGCGGAAGAATCTGGCTGGATCACTTTTAAGAACTCCACGGCGCTTGCGCCGCGCGGACCCTGGAGGGTGCGTCCATCCGGCAGGTGGACTTCGACACGGTCACCGGGTTCAACAAAGTTAATCGTACTCATCATGGCTGCGTTCTCACTTTCCTAAGGCCTATCCAAAAAACCCAACTGCAGGGCGGGAGTCTCCAACTTTACAAGAAATGGGACTGTACTCTGACGGGACAATTCAGTCAACCGTCTTTTATCAACTGATAAAACATAAACCTGGTGAATTCCGGTCGTATCCTGGACTGCCGTGATGATTTCATCCCAGCTTGTCGCGGAGGCAATCTTCAGGTTTAATATAAAAATTTGTTCGAGCCTGGTTGGCTGCCATTCCAACCCAAATTTCGTATTGATCACCTCACGCTGCAAAAGAACGGGCGCCCATTCACGCAAGGCATCATTGCCAATCACTAGCACTTTGGCATTTTGTGGGATGGAGGCGCTTACACTTTCCATCAACTGAATTTGTTCAGCCGTGATGACCACCTGCCGGTCGGTAATGATGGCATCTATCAGTACAAAGGATTGCAGCGCCATCCAGATTCCGATAATCATAAGAATCCCGGTTCGCAGCCATCGATGCGATGCCAACCGGTTTTCCGGTTCAGAGGGCATTAATAACGGGAAAATATCGCCGCCGCCATGCGCAAAGAGAAAAGTGGCGGGCAGGGCAGCCAACCAGATTCCTTCACGTGGTATCGAAAAGAGAGCAAAGAAAACGACCGGAAAAACATATTTTCCACGAAAAAGGAGCCACAAAAGACCCAAAAAAATAATGCCATTCCAGAGGAAAGATGCTCCATCTCGAACAATCATGAAATTGTTCAATTTAATCAACAGCAATTCCCAAAAACCCTGTTTCTCCCCGCCGACGTATTGTGCCAAAACTGGAAGGATAAATATAGCTTTACCGTGATTGTGCGCCACTGTCAAAACATAGGGTGAAGAAACCAGGCCGCCCGTTAACGCAACCAACCCGATCCAACTGATCGATTGGAACCTGAATTTGTTTTTTACAACCACTTCCAAACCAAGCATAACAGAAAGAATAGCTGCGCCGATTGCGCTGCCCGGGTTGGAAATGATACACAAGCCTAATGCAACCCCGACCCAAACGGCGTTTTTCCAGTTCGAAACCCGACGGAAATTGGCAGCGGCTGCGAAATAGACCACCAGGAAGAGACTTCCAAAGGATTCTGCCAGACCAGCGGCTTCTATCTGGTTCGTAAAAGCCAGCGGCATAAAAGCGTAGGCAAAAACCCCGGCGAGAATGTGACCCTCTTTATTTTTTTTAGTTCCCGAAGCACCCAACACAGCAGGCGCATACAACTCTCTCAACAGCAAATATACTGCAATCAATGCTAATGCCGAAACAAAAGGCGGCAGGATATTCACGATAACAAAACGATCACCCGGGAACAGCTTTAATAAAATCGCCTCGACATAAAAGCCAACCGGGGGGTAGGCAAATGGAATCCCACCCACAGAGTAGAAAGGGATATTGACCGGAATGCGGAAACCATTATTAATGATCTGCCCGGCAAAAGCAAAAAACAAGCCGCCCAGACGAAAAGGTATGTGAACAAAATCAAATTTCAGCAAATGATAAAATCGCAGGAAAATACCCGCGATTAAAATAATAACCCCAGAGATGCGCTGAAACTTTTTCATGAAGGTTGTCCGAACCATGTCTTAAAAGAGGGGCATGCGTGGCGCAAGATCAAGCGCAATGGTACCCGGTTCTGCACGGGTATTGAACCACACTATCCAGGAAAAATAACATTAAAGAGCCATCCCGTGCCGCCTGCCCCGCACAAACCGGGAGCGCATTCGACTTTCATTGCGACAGTCCCGGTTCCTGCACGAGGCGACAGTCCCGGTTCCGACATTCGCTCTTGCTCTAATCTGCGCCATCATCGTAATCTGCGTAAATCTGCGATAGTGCCCGTTCTAGCAGGGCCGGTTCAGACAAGGGCCGGTTCAGACAAAAGATCTTTATTGCAACCTCGCCAGCAGCTTCTCGGGCTGGTGCGCAAAATGATCAAGTGGGATTTTGCCAGAAGTCATGTCCAGCAGCGTCTCGGTCAGCAAGCGGTTGACCGGCGTGGGGACAGCGCACTTCTCACCGGCGCGCACAACCGCGCCGTGCAAATAGCTGATCTCACTTTTGCCGCGCCTGGCGTGTAGATCGATGTGGAAGGATGGCATCTTTGCGCCGCGCCCAGCCCCCGCGGCCCGGCTGAGAAATGGTTTTGACAGCCACAGCGGCAGCCTGGTCGCCAGCGCCAGCGCGCGAACCGGTGTACCCGGCAGATCGACAACCTCAATTCCCTGGGCCTTCATCACAGCCAGGCACTCGCTCAACTGGGCGATCTCGAGCCGGTACAGACCCGGATGCGCGAACACCTGGGCAGCCGTCATATCCAGGATGGCCGAGCTCGGGTTTGCCAGCAGGTTGGTGAGCATCTTTGACCATTTCATATCCGCTGCGCGCGGGAATAACCTGGCATTCAGATATGCCTCGTCCATGGCCTGCACCAGTCGGGCCGAGAGCGTATGCCCACCCGCCACCCCAACGCCGCGCAGCTTCTCCAGCACAATATCGCCGAGACCGCGCCGCCCGATGGCGGATGTAACCGTGCCGGGGATCACTTTCGCGGCGCCAACCAGTTCCGCCAGGGCTGGCTCGTTATCGACACCGTTCTGCAGGCATAGGATCGGGGGCAGCTGCTCTTTGAAGGCTAGCATACCTTGCACTGCCGCCGGGGTATCGTAAGATTTCAGCGCAAACAGGGCAACATCAAATGGACCGCGCGCGATGGCTTCCCCCAGCGAAGTGGCAAATTCCACTGCGGGGGCCGCAAGTTTGAATTCAGCCGGCCCTTTTCGGCGCGAGTCCAGCCCCAGGTTGAGCTTTAACCCGTTGGCGAGCAGTTCTTCGGCCGCCTGCAGCTGTTCCACAAAGACAACTTTGTGCCCCGCCAGCGCCATTGATCCACCGATGTAGGTGCCAATCGCGCCGGCCCCAAATGATAATATTTTCATGGCATGCATACCGTTCTAGCCTCTAAAGCGTGGGTCACGGATCAGGGTCAGACGCAGACCTTCTTCCAACGGAATGGAAGACCTGTAATTCAATTTTTGAGCCGCCACGCTGATATCGGCGCACATGCGTGAGACACCCGCGGACGTTTTGGTATTGTAAATCACATCGGTTTTGGAACCCGTCAGGCTGATAACCGTGCGCGCCAGATCGCGCACCGAGGTCTCCTTGCCGCTGCCGACATTAATGATTGCCCCGTTCAGATTGGGCGCAGTCGAGGCCGCCACCATCGCCGAAACAACATCATCGATATACACATAATCCCGGGTCTGGCTGCCATCCGAATGCACCACGATCGAGCCGCGGTGGATGGCCTGGCGCAAGAAGTAGGGTACCACCGGCGGGTGTGAGGCCGGCAGATGTTGACCCGGCCCATAAGCGTTGAAAACCCGCAGGCTGACGGTCTCAATGTCCCACAGGTGTCCGATGGTATTGACATAATACTCCGCGCACAGCTTGGAGACGGCATAGGGTGAACGCGGATTGGGGGTCATGCACTCAGACAGCGGCTGCTTGCCCTGGTCTCCGTAGATGGCGCCGGATGAAACCAGCACCACCCGCTTGACGCCTACATCGCGCATCGCTTCCATCAGGCTGACCGTGCCGCTGACGTTGACGGCATTATATTCACGCGGGTACAGCACCGATTCTTGCACCGAAACGCGCGCCGCCAGGTGGTAAACGCAGTCCACTTCCTGCAGCAAGGTCCACAACCTGGGGCGGTCGTTCACGTCGCCGCGTGTAAAATGAACATCCGGGGTAAGCGCCTGCGGATCACCGGTGGAAAGGTCATCCAACCCGCGCACCTGGTGTCCTTCACGAGCGAGCTGGTTGGCGAGCGCAGAACCGAGAAACCCGGCGCTGCCGGTAATTAGAAAATTCATGGGTTAATCATCTTTCAGGGTAATAGAATGACTGGATTATAGCATTCAGAATGAAGATTGCAGCCTGTAGATTAAAGATTGCAGGGGGAGGACAAAATCATCCCGTTAAAACCGCCATCCAGGTCAGAATCACGGCAGGAGCCAAGAACAGCCCGATCTTCTCAGGGCGGAATACAAACGTAGACTGACCGTCAGTCAGGTTGGCTGCCCGTTGATCTATTTTTTTAACGCGCCCCCCTTCGGGGGGGAGCTTGCTTTTTCCAGATGATCTGGACTGGTACAATCAGAGTACAACGACTCAGAGCCCCAGAGGCCAGAGTACCAGAGACCAGAGTTAAGAGAGAAGATTTGGGGACAAACTAACCCGAAAGCCACGACTGCGGAACCCGTCGTCCGGGTTGTACCAGAGACGGCAGGCACAGCGCGCGTAGTCTTGATTGTAGTTGAACGCGCCGCCGCGCAGGGGCAAAGTTTCGTGGTCCTGATCCCAAAAATTCGCCTGCCACTCCCAAACATTGCCGGACATGTCCATCAGATGATATGGCTGGCTTTCACCCCGCGGATACATCCACACCGGCGTGGTGCGGTTGATAGCGCTTTCCACAGTATTGGCATAATCAACTATTTCTTTTTCAACCCGCAGTTTTCCCCAGGCGTAGCGCTGCCCGTCTTCACCTCCAGCGGCAAGCACCCATTCCTGCTCGGTCGGCAGGCGCACAAGCGCTGGCTTTGAGAGACCCTGTCGACCTTCCTCCAATTCATCCCAATGCCAGCCCAACCATTTGCAATAGGCATTGGCTTCATACCAGGAAACCCCCACCACCGGCGCACAGGCGCGGCTCTTGCCAAAACGCGGATCATTCCAATAGCGCGGGGTGACTTTGTTGCGCTCGTCCCAGTTTTTTTTCAACCAGGTGTAACCTGCGTCACCCCCACTGCCCAGTCGGGCATATTTTTTCTGTGCGTGAGCATATTGGGGGAAATCGTTCCAGAAAATTTCGAGATGAAAGTCCTCGGCTGCCAGGAAGCGGGCATATTGAAGATTGGTGACCGGGTATTTGGCAATCTGGAAAGCCGGAGATTGTGTCCCTGAAATCGGAATGAAGCTGTGCAGGTCGCCGGGCAAATAGCCCAGCTCATCGGCCAGGTCGGCACATTCGGCGCGCGTGGAGGGCTGCGTCGGCGTGGAGGTGGCTAATTTGATCAGTTCGTCGCGCGTTTCGCGCACCACCTTGCGGATGAAATATTCGCTGCCCACATCCACAATGGCTTTCCCGGCCAGAAGAGCAGGCAATCCCTGCTGGCCCGCGTTGCCATCCTCATCGCGCATACGCAAATCAAGCACAAACCCATCCAATTCCTGGCTGCCGTTAATCATCAACTGTCCAGCCGCTAGCAAAAGCACCTCGCGCCAACGCGGGTTGGCCCAATGCTTTTTAATCATGGCGCGCCGCTCGCTTTCCTTGCGCGTGGCAATTTCGACACCCGCCAGGTATTCCTCAAGCGTCAGGTGGAAAAAGCCGATCTGCCCGGGGCTGCGCTCAATCAGCAGGCCAACTTCCTCACGGGCATGGCGCATGAACATTTCAGCCAGTTCAGCGGCTTTTTCATCCTTCAGTTCATCATCTTTTTCAACCAGCAAATGTTTGATCCGGGTCTGCCAATCTTTTTCGGGCATGACCCCGCCCGGCTCATTTTCGTGCACCCAATAAGCCAGCGAGGCCAGCATCGGCGCAATCCGTGAAACCGGGAGGACCTGATAAATTGAAAGGCTGCGTATGTTCTGCGCCTGTCGCCAACTCTCGATCATGGTCTGGGTCACGATCTGGTACAGGCGCACGCGTTCATTGGGCAGACGTGTGCCCAGCTTGTGGATCATGGCCAGGATGGTTAATAGCAAGGGATTAATCGCCAGGCGCTGGATACTGGCCGAGCGTAAAATATCGCTCATGAGCGGCTCAACCGAGGCTTGAGCTGCTCGATAATAATCCTGGCTCGCAAGCCCCGGATGGTTCTTTTGTTCGTGGGCCGCAAACCAGCGCAAGAGAAATTCGCGCACTTCATCGGGCATGGCCAGCGTGCTTAATTCCATTTCATCGAAATCCTGCAAATCACCGCGCCGGTAACCTTCCAGGCGGCTGGTGACGATGATGCGGTTCTGACAATCGGGTTGGCAGCGCTGGCGGGAAAATCGCTGGACTTCGGTCAAGACTGCCGAACGCAGCGTCTTGCCTTTGATGAGGGTATCGCCGACATCGCCGACTTCATCGAGGCCATCCAGCAGCAGCAGGCACAGGCCCTTGTCAAGGGCGATTTGCAAAAATTCGCCAATATTAGGCGTCCCAGGGCAGTAATACGGGCCGACACTTTCCATCAAGAATATCTCAAACGCCAATCCGGAATCGTCTTTTAACCTTTCAGCATACTGGGCCAAACGCACATACACCGGCAGATACGGAAACTCCAGCCTTAAACGGGCTGCGCCCACCTGGCCGCGCGCCAGCATCAAGGCGATAAACTTGAGCGAGACGGTCTTGCCGCTGCCCGGTTTCCCCAGGATGACCAGCTTTTCGGTGCCGGCCAATGCATCTGAAACTCGTTTTTGCTGTTGGCGCAGTTCGGTGATCAGGCGGCGGGTGTCATCGGCCTGAAGCATTTCCTCCTGTTCGGCTTCGCGTTCGCGCTCAGAGCGCAGATGGATTAAGCCGGGCTCGAGATAGACACTTTCAAGCGGCAGGGATCTGAGCGCCAGGTTGGCATCCGGTTTGGAGGTCAATAACTGCGGAGAAAGTCCGCGTGTCTCCAGGTTTTCGAAATCCAACCGGATGCTGCGGCGGTATTTCTTTTCAATCTGCGCAGCTTCCTGCTCAGAGAGACCCTGTTTGATCCAGACCACTCGCAAGGCCTGACCTTCAGGGGTTTCGACCAGCGCCAGATCGAGACGCGTCACCTGTGCCAGGAGAGCCTGCAGAATGTTGCGCTGATGGGCCTGATCCGCATAATCGAGCAGGGGCTGCCAACTTGTTTTCGCCAACCCGGCGCGTAAATGCAGCAGTACTTGCGAAAGCTCAGACACGCGCGAACGCGGCCAACCCAGGGCAGTCACAAGGTTTTCGGGCGGGGCCGCCTGAGGGTCGGTGAAGCCCACCAACGCCAGGGCCACTTCCTGCCGCAGGGCGGCATTATTGGCGGCTTGCAAGCGATCCAGTCCCTGGGCCCTGAGCCAGAGCGTCAGTTCATCCGCCTGTTCCACCGGCGCAGCGATGCTCTAAAGCGCGACAAGAAAGGCCGCGTGAAGCTCTTGCTCTGATTTTTTAGCGCGGTAGAAACCGGTCAGCTTTTGCTTGAACGGCTCCAGGCCAGCTTCCAGGGCCGGGTCAATAATTCCTTTTTCGGCCAGCTTTTTGGCTACTTCCAACAAGGCGATGGCAAGCAAGGCGGTATCAAATGGCATGGTATCACTCCGGTGGGCCGATCAATTAAACACCTGCTGTCATTATACAATGTTCAAACCCAATTGGAGATTCCTGATGTGACACGACGGGCGAGGTTCCCCATAGAGTGGTCTGAACGTTCATAATATTAGCGCGCCCCTCGGCCTGCAGAACTGGGCAGGTATTTTCGGCGAATGCGCCCCAGTCCACGGCTAATTCCCAGATGGTCACGATCAGGACATCCATGCTGCCCACTAGACTGCGCTGGGCTCGAAATTCAATCAAGCCAGGCGGTTTCAACGTACCTTCAATCGCCTTTTGGGCCCAGGTTCCGTAAGTTTCCGGATTATAGCTGGTTGTGAAATTCCACGTTATGTGAAATTTAACCATATTTATCATCCTGATTGGTTGGTTATGCCCCATGATTGGTGGAGCACAATTCGGTTGGATAAGCCGGGTTGCTATGTTCGTCGCCTGCCATCTACTAATTGGCGGTCAGCGGATACGGCAGCGAGCTTGGAGAATGGGATTATATTAATACTTTTATTCTATTTTTCGGGGATTTTTTCAACTATCAATTTTTCACCATCCCCAAAAATCACTATTGAATTTTATTCGAATATCACCTACAATAATTATTAGGTTAGTAATCGATAAGCAAAGCGTATCATTTACCCAGCTTGATTTATTGCCAGTATGGAGGAAACCCATGTCCACACAGGTCGTAGAAACGATTTTATCGCGTGCCATGAACGATGTGGCTTTTGCTGAGAGCCTATTCACTGATCCAGAGAAGGCGGTGGCCGGTCTTGATCTGACCAACGAAGAGCTGGGTAGTATCAAGACGATAGCGCGCGCCCAGTTTGGCCAGCCAGCCGCCGCTCCTGAAGAGCGCAAGTCGATGGCGATGAGCCCGGGGCGCAATCACAACCAGAGCATGTTGTAGATATAAGGTTGTAGACTGAGATTGCCACACCGCTGTAGAACGCGGTTCGCAATGACCTGATATGGATAAGGAGAAAACATATGTCCGAACAAACTGTTGAAACGATTTTGACCCGCGCCATGAATGATGCTGCCTTTGCCGAAAGCCTGTTCGCTGATCCCGGCGCTGCCCTGGCTGGTTTTGATCTGACCGCCGAAGAGTTGACGGGTATCACGAGTATGTCGCGTGCGGAATTCGGCCAGCTTGCCGCGGTTTCGCCTGAAGAGCGCAAGTCGATGGCAAGACCATTTGGGGGTTTTAACCACAACGAAGGCATGTTGTAGATCGAGATCGCCGCACCCGGCGGCCACAGGCAAGAGCGAGATTGCCACACCGCTGTGGAACGTGGTTCGCAATAACCTGATATGGATAAGGAGAAAACGCATGACTACACAAAATGTTGAGACGATTTTAGCACGTGCCATGAGCGACTCGGCATTTGCCGAGAGCCTGTTCGCTGATCCGGCTGCTGCCCTGGCCGGGTTTGACCTGACTGCCGAAGAGATGGCGAATATCAAAGGCATGTCGCGCGCGGAGTTTGGCCAGTTTGCTGCGGCTTCGCCGGAAGAGCGCAAGTCAATGGCGAGACCGGGTAACGGTTGGAACCATAATGAAGGCATGATGATGATATAAGGTTGTAGATCGAGATTGCCGCACGGGATCTACAGGCAAGAGCGAGATTGCCACACCGCTTTGGAACGCGGTTCGCAATGACCTGATATGGATAAGGAGAAAACGCATGACTACACAAAATGTTGAGACGATTTTAGCACGTGCCATGAGCGACGCGGCTTTTGCTGAGAGCCTGTTCGCTGATCCGGCTGCTGCCCTGGCGGGTCTTGATCTGACTGCCGAAGAACTGGCGAGTATCAAGGGTATGTCGCGCACGGATTTTGATCAATTTACTGCTACGGCGCCCGAAGAACGCAAGTCGATGATGTATATCACTGGAGGTGGTGTTCGAATCCAGCATAACGAGAGCATGCTTTCGGGAAACCCATCGTTGGGTTTTTATTGCCTTGTCCCCCAAATAAGGCATGATATCGGATTTTAGAAGGAGAGTACCCTATGGAATGTTGGCACTGCAGCCGGCCAGCGCATGGCGTCTGCCGCTTCTGCGGTAGAGCCGTGTGCCGTGATCATGCCCAGAAAATGCCCTTTATCCTTGAAATCTTCAAGGACAAGGAAGGCCGGAACAAGGCCGTGGTGGTGGATGACACCCTGTACTGCGGGGTGTGCAAACCAAAAGAAACCCCGATCATATTAAAGAACCTGGAATGATCGCATCCCAACCGGAAACACTGCAAAGCAAGCCTGGCGCAAGTCAGGCTGTTTCATCTCCCGCCCACTTCCCCGCCTGGTGGCCAACTGTGACGGTTGAAACTTCCGTCCCCGATGCGCCCGCTGAAGATCCAGGCCTGTGGGCTGCGCTCAAGGCGCTGCTTGATGTGCAGCAATTCAAACCCGCCCAAGCACAAGGAATCATCTCAAAGGAGATGAACGACGGCAGCGGGCATCACTTCCTGCTCAAAAACCCGCGCACCCATTCCTACGCACGCCTGCTGGCGGAAGAATTTTGGATCTGGGAGAACATGCTGGGCGAGAAAACTGTCCAGCAGCTCGTGTTCGCTTATTTCATGAAGTATAAAGCCTTCGCATTCGCCGCAATCGTCTCGCTGGTAGAGCGCCTGCGGGAAGCCACCATGCTCAGCGAAGCGCCCAACCATCTTTACACAGATGTCACTCAGGCAGTCCAGGAACAATCCAGCGTGAATAAACTAACCTGGTTTGCGCGCACCGTGCTGACCAAGGAATTCACCATCAAGCGGCTGGATCTGCACCTGGATAGGATCCATCGTTACGGCGGTTGGCTGCTGTTTGTCTGGCCGGTGCAGCTTCTTTTTCTGTTGGTCTCCCTGCTCGGCATTTATCTTTTCATCGTGCTTACCAGTAACCCACAGTACAAGCTGCTGCAGCTGGATGCCGCCATCCAGATCGGGCTGATGTCCTATATCCCGCTCGTCATCCATGAATTCGGTCACGCCATTACCGCCAAGCACGTTGGCTGTGAGGTGTATAAGGGCGGCGTGATGCTGTATTACGGCATGCCGGCCGCTTTTGTGGATACCACCGACGTGTGGATGTTCAGCAAGAAGGCCAGGCTTTCGGTGACGTGGGCCGGGCCGTACACCGGGTATATCCTGGGTGGCATCGCGTCGATCGTGGTTTACCTGTTTCCGGCGCTGCCGCAGGCCTCGTTGCTGCTGCAGCTTGCCATGGTGTCGTTCATCACATCCACACTGAACATCCTGCCGCTGCTCAAACTGGACGGCTATTACCTGCTGTCTGACTCGCTCGAAATCCCGCGCCTGCGCGAACGTTCGATGGAGTTCATCACCCACCAATTGCGCATCAAACTGGTCAAACGTGAAAAATGGAGCCGCGAAGAACGGATCTTCCTGGTTTTCGGTCTGTTGGCGTTTCTCTCCACTTTTTATTTCACCTGGTCGGGCATCGAGTTTTGGGATAGCCAGGCCTCGCAAAGCTTGGGAAACCTGTTCAACTTGAAGGGTAACTTCCTGGGGCAAGCGCTGGCCGTACTATTGATCCTGCTGGCTGTTTCCATGATCCTGTATTCGCTCACAATGGTGGTGGATGGCGCCAGGCGGCTGGGCGCCTGGCTGCTCAGCAAGGGCATGTTCTCCACCCGCGGCCGGTCTGCGCTGATCATCGCGCTTGGCGCGCTGGTGCTGACGGTTCTGCCGCGCCCGCTGCTCCCCACGCTTTCGGTGTGGGTGCTGCAGATCGGCGCGCTGTTGGTCTTGCTGTTCGCGAGTTGGCTGGCGATCAGCATGTTCAACGGTATGCGCGGCTCGCTCCACGCCGCCATGTGGCTTCCGGCGGCGCTATCTGCGCTGGTTGGCAGCCTGGGTATCATCGTGCAGCTCAACAGCCGCTGGCAGGCAGTGGGTTGGGGTTTGCAGGCGGCCGGGATTGTCCCGTTGATGGGCGTCTTCATCCTGGCGGGTCGCCTGCTGGGTGGATTGCGTGGTGCCTGGCGGGAAGTTTCGCTGTGGCTGCTGGCGGCTGGCGGCCTTGTGTGGGCTATCTCCCTTTTCTCATTCCTGGAAGTGCGCCTGCTGGCGGGTCTGTTGATGCTGGGCGGCCTGCTACATTGGCGCATGCGTCCGGCCACACAAATCAACCCAACCGAGTCAAGTAATTCCGGCAGCACTCGCCAGAAATTGGTGAGCGTTTTTGACAGCATGAAATCGACATTGCTCTCAGAGCTTGCGCTGGATTTTGGCGCTCAGACGCGCGCCAGGGTGGAAAGCGGGGCCTATCGCCCAGGCCGTGAGAGCGCTGGCAAAACCGAGTTCGCCGCCACACAAGCCTTTATGACGCCCGGTGATTACGGCGGCGCGCTGGCGCTCATGCTGGAGGAATTGCTGGTCGGCGTGGAACGCGCCGCCGGTAAAAAGTATGCCTCGCACGCGCTGGCAACCAGTTTCGATCACCTGGATTGGGAGCTGCAGGAGACCGCCGAAGATTACATCCTGAAATTTGTGGCGCACGCGGGAGGGCTAAGCACTGAACTCTCTGCCCGGCACAACGACCTGGACGGTTTCTTGCGCTCTGTACCGATGTTCGCCGGGCTGGGCGCCGCCGATTTGAAGGCACTGGCCAGGCAGTTCAAACCACGCATGTGCAAGCCCAACGAGATCATCGTCCAGGCCGGTGACGTGGGTGACAGCTTTTACATCCTGCGAGCCGGTCGCGCGGTGGTGCTCTCCCGCACCGGCTCGATCTTTAACACGCTGGGACGCGGCGATTATTTTGGCGAGGCGGCTCTGCTGACGAACGAAAAGCGCAATGCTACCATCCAGGCCCTGACGCCAGTCGAAGTGCTCAGCCTGAGCAAACAACAGTTTGATGGTTTGATCCGCAGCAACATCCAGTTTGACGAAAAATCGCGCCAGGAGATCCACCGCCTGGGCGTGCTCAGGCAGGTTCCGCTCTTTGAGCAGTTTACCGGTTGGGAGTTGAAAAAGCTGGCCCAGAAATTGGAAAACATTGACTTCTCCAGCGGGGGCACGGTCTTCAAGCAGGGCCAGCCCGGCTACCGTTTTTACATCATTGAAAAGGGCAAGGTCAGCGTTCAGATCGATGGCGAACAGCGCGCTACGCTGGGGGCGGGCGAATATTTCGGCGAGATCGCACTGTTGATGGATGCGCCGCGCACCGCCACACTGGTTGCCCTTTCGCCGGTGGTGCTGTTTGCCCTGCAGGCAGCGGACTTTAAAACGCTGATCCAGGATTCGAATTCCGCGAAGCAGGCTCTTGAACGCGCCAGCTCCAGGCGCGTGCTCTCCAATGAGCGTTGGACTCGCCAGGAGACCGGTCGCGGCCTGGCGCCCTTCGCCGAGAGGGTTGGTTCTTGAGCCCGGTTGAACGAGCCAGGGTGCTGTTGGTCGCGGCCTCGCTCGCCGAGCAGCGCGGTAATTATGCTGGCGCGCTGAACGCTGCCCAGCAGGCGCTGGAAATGCTGGAGGCACGCAGCACCGATGCGATGACGCGCGAGGCGGATGATCTGCTGCTCCAAGCCTGGGGTTTGGCCGGCAGCCTTCAGCGCCAGTTGGCCCAGTACAATGAAGCCGAAGCGCTGCTGCAGCGGGCGTTGGATTTTACGCTGGAGAAATACGGTGAGGCGGCGGATGAGACCAGCCTAGCCCGTAACCAACTGGCTGTTCTACACAAATACACGGGGGAGTTTGAGAAGGGTGAAAGTTTATACCGCCTGGCGCTCAAGCATGTGCTGAAAAACCACGGAGAGATGCACGCGCTTGCTGCCATGCTTTATCACAACCTCGGTGGTCTGTTCCACGCGCGCGGGGATTTTGCCGGGGGCGAGCCGTTTGGCTTGCGCGCCTGGGAGATCGACCGGGCGCTGCTAGGCGAAGACGACCTGGTGACGTTAGCGGATGCGGCTGCCTATGCCGGGCTGCTGGATGGGCTGAAACGTTTCGATGAGTCTGAGCCAATCTATGAACGCGTCTTGTCTACTTATGAGCAACATGCGGGCATCGATCCATACGAAATCGCAGTCAACCTGAACAATCTTGCCAATGTGCGTTTTGCGCGCGGTGATTTCCAGGGCGCTGAGCAGGGCTTGCGCCAGGCGCTGGCGATCAAGGAAAAAAGCCTGGGGCCAGATCATCCCGATTGCGCGTTGACGGAAAACAACCTGGGCGTGGTGCTGCGCTCGCTCGGCCGCAGCCAGGAGGCCGGCAAATTGTTCGCGCGCGCCCTGGCGATCTTCGAGGCCCGCCTGGGGCCGCATCATCCCCGAACGGTGATGGTGCGTGGGAACCTGACGGGGGGTGAGGCGGCTGGAGCGAGTCTATCTCGCTAATGGGATGCTCGGGCGGGGTTAGGGAGCGTAAATAATTAACTTTCCTCTCTGAACCGAGTTTTGGGTAGAGCGAGGCTAAATGGCGTAACTCCACTGTGGGCAAATAGGATGATGAACAATGTTCAGTGAGGCCATTTGTTCGTCCGAGATTTTTTTCACCTGTTGCGTATATTTTTTCAATTTGATAGGTAGTTACTGCTAAACCGGTTGTTGTTTTTGTATCACGGATATATTGAGCAGCAAGATCAAATGTGAGCAAAGGGCAACCCGCCCAGGTTTACCTTATTTCGCTAAACAAGCGCTGTTAAACCGGATTCCATTTAGAGGTGCCTGGCGGATAATGACCAACGGTTACCGCTATGTCAAGGCCATCGGCCACTTTTTCTTGCAAGTACCATTTCCATGCTCTGGCGCGTGAGCTGTTACTACCACCACAATCTGCTTCAATCAAGAGTTTCGTGGTAGTTGGATGAAAAGCCAACCATTCTGTTGTACACCAAAGGGCAATACAATCGGCTGCGAATGCAGGTGTGTCAGATGTATTTCATTTTCCCCCTCTGCGCCTTTTTGGGTCTCATCAGAAAAAGCTTGAACAAATCTGGTTATTCCGCAGGTGTGAGCGCTGATAACATTAAACTGGGTCTGGATGGGATTGCCACACCAGACCCGGGAACTATAATTTAGGACTGTTGTGCTTCCTTTCCCAACAAAGAAAGGGAGCATAACAGGAAAGCTGTCTAAAATCGGCAAGCCAAAATCTGCAAAGCCGAAAATTATGACCCCTTCAGCAGGCCGAGCAGGCGCTCCATCATCGCAGTGCGGTAATCAATGGCAGCCTGAACATTAACCTGGTGCATATCATTGAAAAGGGTATCCACCACCAACGAGCCATCCGGGCCAAGTTTCATTGGCAGAACGGTTTCACTATCGCCATCCAGCTTGATGGTGGTACGCGACGCCGGTTTGGACTGCGAGGCCTCACTGCCCATCTCGACAAAGCGAGTTTCCACCGTCATGGTGGCTATATCTTCAACATATTTTGCGATCTTATCGGCTGCATTCTTAAGCGCTTCTTTTAATTCCGGACTGGTTGCCATTTATTCTCTCCTGATCTAGTTGGTTGGAATGGATGGAAGTTCCCTGGCCTGGGCCAGGATTTTTATGACATATTGATAAACCGCGGGCAGAGCCAACAACGCCCCACCCGGAGCCGCCATTAATCCCGCCACCCGGGCCGCACCGCCGGCGACGGTGACGAACAGGCGCAGGCGCATCAAACGGGTTTGGGTAACGCTTGCCAGCGCGCGCTGGTGCAGGGCTGTTTGTTCAACATCCGAAGCGCTGCCACCCAGCCAGGCAGTCTGCGCATCACCGCTCCAATCGACGATCGTGCGAGCAATCAATTGACCGGCGATGCTGGTTTCCACCCACGCCAGGTGCAGCGCATCATGGTCGATCTGGGTCAGAAGGGCTTCAAAGCGCCCCTTGGCGTCCTGCCAGGTCTCGCTGAGCACCTCACCCGCGCCAAAACTGACCTGCCCAGCTTGACTCCTGCTGACTTCGCGGTCGGCATCCATCAACAGGGCAAACAAATCATCATCCGGGTTTCCGCCGTTTTCCTGTGACGGCACAGCAAAACTTGCGCCCGCTTTTGAAGCGGACGACTGGGCGCTGCGCAGCGCAAAATTCTCCAGGCGGGCGGGAAGATTATCCAGCTCAGCGCCAACTCGCTCAAAAACGGCCTGGTTATGGTCGAACTCCGCGTGAGCCTCAGCCGGCTGCGCAGGCAGGTTGACCCGGTAAACCGTCTCGGTCACCGGCGCTGATGCACGCGAAGCGGTTGTTCCATCACGTGAAGCGGTTGTTCTATCACTCGAAGCGGTTGTTCTATCAGTCTCAATTCCAAAGGAAACAGCTGACGGCGCACGCGAAGCGGTTGTTCCATCAGATGCCCACATTCCCAAAGGATCGTCAAAACTGCTTTCAAATACAGACATGCTCATTGACCTGGAGGCTTACTTGTTCACAATTCCGGCGATGCTGGCGGCTGCGTTGATGATGGTTTTCATCAATTCGGCCCGGTTGGCCTGGGCGCTCTTGACCATTTCGAGGTGAATGCCCCACACCGCCATATCGACTTCGCCATCCTTGACCGGCACGCACACGACAGTATCGCCATCAATTTTGACGTGGGTGACTGCGCGCAGCTCCGCGCCGGTGAACTGGCCTTTTTCATATTGGACCGCGCTCATGTCGTCGGCAACATAGGTGGAGACATCCAGGCTGGTGGCATCATCCAGCGCCTGTGAAAGGTAATTGCCAAGCTTTTCCACAAAGTTTTGGAGCGCGCCGGCAGGCTGAGCCAGGCCAGACGCAGTCTCTGCGATAGTGCCGGTTCCAGCAGGGCCAGGGGCTTCTTCCTTCTTTTTAAAGGTGTCCATGAACCCAAAAGATGTCTCCTGGCTGGCTGGCTGCCCTTCACCTGCGGCGAAGGCTTTGGCTTGCGGCGATAGTGCAGCCGCTGCAGGCGCTGCACCGGCGCGGACAACCACATCCGGTTGGAACCCCGCTGCCAGCGCGGTAAGCGCTGCCGGGATCGTTGAGAGACTGATGCTTTCACGCTGCGGGGGACTGGCTGCGGCGCCAGCGTCTGCCACCGCCAACCTGACTGCCGGATCACCGATGAAGGTATAGTTGCGCGCATCGTTGTTCGAAGTCCACATCCCGGCCAGTTTGACGTCATCCTGGGTCTCGGGCGTGGTCATATCCAGCTCCTCGGTCAATTCCGTGGAGATCTCAGCGTAACGCGAGTTAAACGCATCGGTGGCAGCGCCGGCGGGTTTCCCGTTCAAAAGCGTATCCAGCGTTGAGACAAACGTCTGGATGTCATTAGTATCACCTTCCCAATTGATCGAGGCGCCCCAAGCGCGTTCCACATGCGCGAAGACACCCAACGCCCCGCCGCGGGGATGGGACAGCAGCCGGAGTGGAAGCTGGGAAAGGAAGGCATACGGCGCAATATCCTTTTTCTCACCAAAAGCCTGGCGATAAAAATTGTCGCTTTTGGGAATACCACCACCATAACAGGCAAAGATGAAGGCCAGCATGCCGGAAACATCCGCATCCGAGCCGATGTCATCTGCCGAAAAATACAGCGAATCAGAGATTGGGCCGCGCACAGTTGGCCCGGGCCAATCCTGCGTCAGAATAGCGCCGGTATGCCTGAGCAGGCGCGGATCACCCAGCTTGAAGCTCATGCCGTGGCTGGCGCTGAACATTAAAGCGGGTGTTTTGGAGCCACCCATGTAATTGGTCAGGTTGGCCTTGGTGGCATCCGCCGGATTGATCAGATCGACCGACCAATCCTTGTGATCCTGCAGCATCCCACTGGCAAGCGGGCTGATCAACTGGGTTGAGCTCATGCTGGTAGCCATGTCACCCTTGTTGGCAGTTCCAAAGAAGGCTGCCTTCCTGGCGCGGGTAGTCTTTTTGGTCTCTGCATTCACCACCGAGCTGGCATAACGGTAATAATCTTCCAAAACATCAAAGTAAATGCGCCCGACACCGTACTGCACATCCAACTGGTATTGAAAGGTAAATGGGATGGTTTCTGGCGAACCAACGATCAGGCTGTAGAAAGGAAAATAATCGGGGTCGGCAGGACCAGGTTGGCGGCCAAAGCGTTTAAGAAATTGATTCTTTGTTTCGCCATCACGATAACCCAGCTCCGTCCCGATCACTTCCTTGTAATTGGTCGCCTTTTGCTGGCTGGCCTGTTCCTTGCGCAGATCAAGCAGCGGCTTAAGCGCTTCCTTGATCCCATCGACTGATTTCTGCGGCAGACTGGCGGGAAAGATCACTGACCACCCAGCCGAGGCAAGATTGTCAATTTCAACCCCTTCCACCACCCCGAAGTGTGGGCCGCCGCTCTGGTTCAGGCTGCTGCGGATTTTGGCATCATTGCGGTCTTCCTTGCTGACGGTCAATCCGCGCGCCACACCCGCGATCATTTCAGATGTAATCACCGTATCCCCATCGATCGGCCCACCGGTATCGGCGTCAATCCCATTCAGATAAAGTTCTTTTGACATATTTGGCGCTCCTTGGTTGTACGAAATAGTCTTTGACCTTGCCCTTGCTCTAATCTGCGATAGTCCCGGTTCCAGCACAAGCAGGTTCAGACAATTAGCGGCTCTGCGGAAATAGGCTGGCAATGAAAATGGTGAACCTATCCAAAATATTCGGGCTGTTAAAATCCTCGCAGGTGGTTCCGAGGATTTCCAAACATTCGTTTCCGCTCATCTGGCGCGTCAGGCGGCTTTTGGCCAGATCGATCAATTCAGCAGTGTTCATTGTAAAAATACGCACGCTGTTGTCCGATCCACCGGCGGCAACGTGGGCATCCGTCCCGCTGACATCCAGGCTCTGCACCACCCGATCGTTAAAACCGTAATAGCTGTAAACCAACTGCGGGTTGGCCGGGTCGCGGATGTCGCGCACATTGATCGAGCCATCGGCGCCACCGGTAAGTACAAACCTGCCGTCTTTGGAGAAGGCCACATCGTAGATCGTGCCGCGATGGGCGGCTGTTTTCGAAAGCATACCGGGCGGAGTGTTCGAACCAGCCTTGCTTAGATCCCACAGGATCAGAAAACCATCATCACCGACCGAAGCCAGCAGGCTGCCGCTGGCATTAAAGCTGACCGTCTGGACGAAATCAGCATGTCCGTCTAGCGTATAAAGGACAGTACCGCTGGTCAGATCCCAAATGATAACTGACTTTTTCTCGTATCCGGCCGCCAGCAGCTTCTGATCCGGGCTGATATCCAGGGACAGTACTTTACCAAGATCGGATTGAAGGGTCTGAATGACCCTGCCGCTGCTGGGATCCCAGGTATAGATCAAGCCATCACTGTCACCGCTGACCGCAAAGGAACCATCCCTGGCAACCGCCACATCCCAGATTTCGCTCTTATGAGCGCTAAAAACCTGTTTTTGGGTGCCCAGGGCAACATCCCAGACAATGGCTTGCCCATCATGGCTGGCTGAAACAAGCCATGATCCATCCGGACCCCACGCCAGCGCTTCCACTACCCGGGTATGACCGGTCAGATCGTTTAGCAGGGTACCCTTGTGAGCATCCCAGATCTTGATATCCGGGCTGCGCCCCGATGAAGCCAACAAGCTGCCGTCCCGGCTGAAGGCAACGGCATTGACCCGGTCCTTGTTGTCCAGGGTCAAAAATTCGCGGCTGCCAGAGGGCGAAATATTCCAAATACGCACCGTCTTATCCTGGCTGGCTGATGCCAGGAAACGTCCATCCGGGCTCAAACTGATGTTGAAAATCTGATCACTGTGACCGGTCAGCGTGGTTTGCAGGCGGCCGTAGGTCGTATCCCAGATTCGAATGGTGCGGTCCGAGCTGCAGGAGATCAGGCTTTTACCATCATGGCTGTAAACCAATCCATACACCCAATCGGCATGACCAGGAATGTTCATGACCCAATCCTGGGTGCCGATATCCCATAGCTTGATCAACCGGTCAGCGCTGCCGCTGGCCAACTGTTTACCATCCGGGCTAAAAGCCAGACCGTAAATCCCGGCTGTATGGGCATTTGCGCCGCCCAGCTTGAAGGCTAAATCCATCGGAGAGCCTTCGGCAACATTCCACACCCGGATGCTGGCATCCTCGCCAGCAGAGGCCAGCAGATTGCCATCCGGGCTGAAGGCCAGGCTATAAACCGCATCGGTATGACCGCTGCCGCACAAAATGGGGGTCGCGCAGTTTTCCACGCCAAAGACTTCCAGCGCGGCGCCAGTGCCAGCATCCCACAACCGGACGGTATGATCTGCCGAACCAGTAGCGATCAGACGGCCGCTCGGACTGTACGCCAATGCCCAAACAACCGCCCCTCCCGTAGAAAATTTGAGTTTGACCTGCCAGGTGCCAGTGTCGTAAACCAGAACATTGCCATCCTGGGTGCTGACAGCCAGGAATTTTCCATCCGGGCTGTAAGCCACGCTGGTAACGCCAAAGTTATCCGCCTGGTTTGCCACAACCACCCCAAGCGGCTCGAGGCTGTGGGTTTCAAGCCCAGAGGCGGCATCCCAGATCTTGACCGTGCCATCCTTGCTGCCGGAAGCGAGCGCGCTACCGTCCGGGCTGAATTCAACGGTATAAATCTTATCGGTGTGACCGGACATGGATTTCTCCACGCGCACGGCTGGCAGAGCGCGGTGCAAGGCCTGAATATTTTCAACCGTAAGCGCTCCGGTGGCATTCTGACTGGCAAGCGCCATCATGACACTCAACTGTGGGTCAATCGACAGGCTGCTTACCGAAGCAGCGGCAAGTTCGCGCGCCACAGCGCGCAGCCCCGCCAGTCTGGCTCTGAAAAACAACGCGATGGCGATCATGGCAATCACCGCGGCAGCAATCCCCAACCAGCGGATAATTCGGTCGTTACGGTCTTCGCGCAAATCTGCCAGGTGAGCCTTGAGCGATTCATTGTAGAAATCATTCTCCACCTGGGTCATATCGGCCTGGTGTTCCGCCACCCATTGCTTCATGGTCAGAAAATCCGGCCCGGTCACCAGCATGCCAGCCTGGCGGTTTTCCTGATTCCAGACATCCGCCTGGCGCTGCAAGGCGCTCAGGTTTTTGTCAAACCACTCGCTATTGTTCTTAATAATGGGGGTTATCAAGCGATCGTGAGAAAGTTCAAACCAGGTTGACCCGCCGCG
Organism: uncultured Anaerolineae bacterium; assembly: GCA_903846015.1. GTDB lineage: Bacteria > Chloroflexota > Anaerolineae > Anaerolineales > Villigracilaceae > UBA5195. The sequence goes on from CAIMZS010000627.1 coordinate 54,900, forward strand.
TTTCTCTGAGCGGATCAGGTAGGTTTTTTCGAGTTCCCAAATGGCCACGTTTTCCAGGCCATCGCTGCGTGTGGGCGCCAACAGCACCTGCCCACGGATGCCCTGGGCCGTTATCAGCTTGCGGTCAAACCACGCCCGGATCAAGCGCTCCCTGACCCCGGCTTTGGCAGCCACGGTTGCCACCTGCAGCGAGTAATAATCGGCCAGGGCGGTATTGACATCACCGACCCGTTCGATATCGTCCACTCCAATTTCGTCGTCGCTAGGCTCCAGCGAGGACCACAAACGCCGGCAGACCACTTGCAGTTGAACTGGTTCAACATACAGCCCAGATTCCAACTGGGTAGTGCCATCAGATTGCTGCACCTGCACCGTGCACAGATCATTGACCATTTTTTGGGCTGCTTCGGTAGTAACATGCACTTGCTGAGCAGCCGCGGGTTTCTGTATGGCAGAAAGAGCCGCATCAGCCTGCAGCAGCCGCAGCCGGTAGCGAGTGGAAAAACCGGTCGGGATGGAACGTATATACGAATCCATGCGAGCCACAAAATCTTCCCGCATGGCATACAACAGCCACACACCTCTATTGCGCAGCGCTTCACCAAGCTGACTGAAAAAAGCCTGCTTTTGCTCGCGCTCAGTCGGAGCAATGGTGATGACTTCCTCACCCTGATCGATTACCATCAAAACAGAACGTCCGGCATCATAAGCCGGATCCAACTCCTGCAACCGCTCACGACGGCGCTGCAGGTATTGCTTCAGACTCAACCCCGAAAGCTCAGCCTGTAAAAAGCGTTGATCGGGCGGCAGATCCTCCTCCATACATAACAACAGGCTGAAGGTATAACGGTTAAAGCCTGGTACAAGCTGTGAATCTGGAGGGGGCTCGTGATTGAGGCGCATCACATTGAGCACCTCAAAACCATTTTCCGCCATCTTCGGCAGGATGGCGGCATTAAGCAGCGAGCTTTTGCCAGCACCGGATGGCGAATAAAGCAAAACGATACGCTCAGCGATCAACAGATCGAGCAGTTCAGACGTCTCGCGTTCGCGGCCATAGATGACCTCCCCTTTTTCGTAAGGTCGGGTGCCGATATAAGGATTCGGACGGGATGCAATCGTGATTGTATTACTCATGAAATAATCCTGGAATTTGTTTAGGATGAAATAATCCTGGTTCCTGCTCTTGCTCTCGCTCTAATCTGCGTAATCATCGATCTGCGTAAATCTGCGGTTCAGACAAGAGGCGTAAATCTGCGATAGTGCCCGTTCTAGCAGGGCCGATTCAGACACAATGGGTTAGACCGGTTTCCACTGGCGGCCCAATTCGCTCAAAAATTCCTGGGAATTTCCCCAATACAGATTGATCTCAGCCTGACCAAAATATTTCTGAAGATATTGCCGGGCCCGGATAGGATTCTGATTATGGCTATCGTCCGGCTCAAGCTGGACGCCAACATGCGAATAGCGTCCGCGCCTTTGACCACCCTGCTGCACCATTACCGTGCGAAACATGGCGCGAAAAGCCCAATCATCCAGGTGAAAACCCAGCACAAGCAGGGCCGAATCGGTAAAAGCCCGCAAAATGGCAGGAGGGATGATGGGAGGGGTGCGCTTTTTGTTGGCAGTGAAACCGATCAGAAATTCAAAATAATCATCCTCAGTCAAGACCATCGAATCTGGTACGCTGATGTGACCGAAGAGATGATAAACCAGCGGGCGATCAGAGGTCGGCAGATAACCAGGCTCCCGATCATAGATTGAGTCGGCGTAAAAACGCTCACTCCACGGGCAGATCACCACTTCCGGCGCCCTGCCAGCTTCTTTGAGTGCGTCTGCCATCATATTATCAAAATTGGTGGTGATGTAGATACGGGATGGCAGCCTGGAAAGGACCTTATGCTGCTCATTTGGGTCAAGGGCGCGCGCTTTGGCACCTCCGGCCGAGAACAGATCAGAGATCGCCGCGTTGGCAGTCTTTAAGGCGTCCGGCAGGTTATCAGCATGGCGCTGCTGCCAGGCCTGGCGGATCATACTATCCACGCGCATTAACAAAGTATTCACATCCTGATTAACAGCGATGTACTGGCTGACCTGCGGCATCGAATCGCGGAAAAAAGCGGAGAGTGGGAAATTAAACTGTTCAGAAAGAAGCGCTGCCATGCCCTGCCACGACCCGATCAACGGTTCGTACAACCCCGCCCCCAGGATGGGGGTACACTGTCCGGCCTGGATCGACGCAATAATGGCCGGCCATTTATCGAATTCAGCGCCGCCCAAACCAACGCCAGGCACATACCAGAGCTTGCCGCTCTTCAAACGCATAAACAACACCGGTATCCAGAAATCCACGGCATCGCGCACAGCGCCGCGCGCAGCCGCCAGTGCCCGGTCAATCTGCCCGTCCTTGTAAAGCTCAGCAAAAAAGACCGGCATGAGCTTCTCGACGCTGGTCATGCTGATGTTGCCCTGCATCGCAATCACCGCCGGGATACCCGCGCGCGCCAGGCGTGGGCCAAAGGCCTGCAGGATATCCCCAGCGCCTTTTCCGGCGCTCTGGCAGGAAGCCAGGACCACCAGGCGAGGCTGATGCTGCAATTCCCGGATGCGTGTGACGATCTCCTCGGCGCTGGTGATAGCAGCATTGCCATCTGCCGCCTGCAGCCAGATGCGCGGCTCGCCGCCCGCTCCGGAGGTACCATGCGCAGCCAGGTAGAGAATATCAACCCCATCGCGCAGCTTCTCGATCATCAAATCAAGCGTACACGGCTCGGCGCTGCCCAGTTCCGCCACAGGAATGGTCCCAAGCGCATTTCTAGCGCGGGTCATCTCACCGGCAACATCCACCGGAGCCAGTTTGTAATTTGCAAGATTGGCCGGATTACTGACGACGACAAGCGCCTTGAGTTCACCGCGCGAACTGAGCTGGACAGGCCGCCAATCTGCACTGGCCAGATAGCGTGAAAACAGAATGTTTTCATTGGTGAACAGGCGTGATTTGTTATCCCCCGGATCGAGCAGGGTTTCCCAATATAAACTGTTCAATTCGGCAGCATTGGAACCGATTTGCAGGCGCACATGCAGGGCGGCCTTGCTGGTTTCTGCGCTGGCACGCGCCAGGGCAAAACCCGTACGCATCTTCTCATCGGCGAACAGGCTGCCTGTCAGAGCCAGTCCATATTCCTGCGGATCATCTTTCAATCCTTGCAAAGCGGGCAAATCCAACACAACCAGGATGGGGGCATCAGCGCCCACGCGAGTATCGACATCGCTGTTTGGCTGCGTAAAACGCATCTCTACAGCATACTTGCCGTCATCCGAATTGGTTAAGTTAATTTCAAGGTCAGCGAAATCGGTCAATGCGCACTTCCTATCCTGAAGCGGGCCCTGATGCCCGTGGCAGAACCGGGTACCATTATCCGAGTTACCCCATAAAAACCGGGGTCTACCTCGAAGGCTGACCAACCATATCCGGCTTACCAGATAAGGTTGGTCAGCGTAAGAACAAGGACACGGGTAGTACTAAATCAGGCTGGATCAACTATCTTTGGGGCCGGTGATAGCAGATGGATCCTGCGGGCGCTCCTTGAGAAGCCAGCCCGCCACGTAACCCTTGTTGCCCTTGACATCCCTTACACGGATCCATTGGCCGCTCTTGCCAATCTTTTTAGCAGCGGCGCCTTCCTTGCCAAGCGGAACCAGTTCCGTGCCCATCGCAAGCCTGGTAATGAGGGTATCTTTGGAAATAAAGGGTTTGCTGCGCAGTGCCACGTTTTCCTCAGTGGTGCGCATTACCAATGGGGGAAGTTCTTCAATCCCAAAACTTGGGCTGGCAGCTGCGCCGGCCGCCTGCGGGCCAAATGCGCCCAGGCTGACGATGGCAACATACCAGGCAGCCACAACTCCCTGCTGACCGAGGACATCCGATACCTTCAACCACTCAAAATTGACACCCACCTTGCGCTTGACTTCCGATGCGGCTTCCAAGCATTTAAGTTCAGTACCGAGAGGGTACACCTTAAGGATGGTGGCATCGGTGTTATCAGGCTTGGAGCGTAATTTCAGGCCATCGACAGAGGTTTTAACCACCGGCGCATCTTTTGGAACCGGCACAACAGCCGGTGGGGTACCCGCGGCGGGAGCTGCGCCGGTTTTCGCTTTGGAAACCAGCCAGGCCGCCACAAAACCCTGAACGCCATCCGGCGCTTTGACCGGCAGCCAAATATTTTGCTGGCCGACTTTGGCCGAGGCCGTGGCATCCGCTTCCAGCACTTTGAACTCGGTATTGGCCGGGTAGCGCTTGAGCAGGGTGGAATCGGCGATGATGGTCTGAGAACGCACAGCCAGGTCATCGGCAGCGGCAAACACGCTGAATGTGGCGTACACGCCTTTGTCTAACTGCGGCGGCACTGGAGGCGTCACCGGTACCGAACCGTTGGTGAAAAAGACGCCGGTGATAATATGGGCAGGATCCTTGGAACCCGCGATCTGGGCGTATTTGGAAGTGCTCAGATTGATCAGCCCGTTGGCAACGGGGAAGGGATAAGGGTCGTAGACCTGGTAGTCGCTGCCGGATTTGGCATACGCCACCATGTAGTGAGTCTGCACGCCGGACTGCGGAGACCAATCCACTTCGATAATGACCGGGCGGCCCTGGGCCAGGTTGGCATCGATTTCTGCCAGCGGGGCAGGCGAACCGGAACAGGCGCGGTAATCCATTCTCATTCCGGGCACCACACTGGCGACCATACCCGGCATGAGGAAAGCCGTTCCAGCTTGAAAGCCGCCGACGCTTTTCAGCTTGGTATTCAGTACAGCCGGGGTGAGATCCGGAGCGTTATACAGGGTGGCGCACATGGTCATACTGGTGAGCAAGCAGCCGTACCCACCGATAGTGGCTGTTTTGTCAAAACCGAGTGTGTTACTTTTCCAAAGCGGGTCAGTCTGGGAAAATTGCTTGATAGGCATAATCGATCTCCAAAACACAAATCGCTTAATCCTGTTTCATGAAAACAGGTTCGGGTGAGGCTATTTAAACGATTATACAATAATTATTCCAAAGCGCAAAATGCCGTTAATGGGGGTAGGCAACTTATTTTTTTGCGGATACTGGCAGGTTGGAAGTACAAAAGTGGCTGTTGAGAAGGTTTTGTGTCTTTGTTTTCATCACCAATGGGTGTAAACTACTCAAAAGCAAATACAATCAAAATAGTCAGGCTGGTAAAAACCAGTGACGCAAAACCACGAACCTAAAATTGAAAATCCGGTTTTGGTTGCCAGGCTGCCGAAGTTGTAACGCGAAATGATGTTTTCGCCCAGGTCTGGCAAGCACTTGCCAGGCTGTTTTTTTAAGCGGGAAGGTCTGAATTCGGTCTTGATCCGGTGTGTCAGAAAAAAATCTGACCCCGTATTGTCAAATCGTTTTTTCAAAGGGTTATGGAGGAGATCAAATGGGTTTTCTAGACAAATTAAAAAGTGCCGTCAGTTCCATCACGGGCGGTGGAGCGAAGGTTTTTGTAACTGCTGAAAACCCTTCCCGCACAACCCCTTTCACAGTGAAGGTAAAGGCTGTAGTCGCAGATCATGAGCTAAAGATCAGCCGGGCTTATGTTCGGCTGATCGGCCTCGAGGAGGTCTACATCCCCAATGTGAGAGTTGAAAATTCAACCCAAAATATCCGCGAAAACACGAATACTTTTGAACGGGATTTCAATATCGCACTGGAGCAGACTCTCAACCCCAACCAGGAATATGAATGGGAAGCGCAGGTTGAGTTTCCCGCCGATGCTCAGCCCACTTTTAGGGGACGGTATGCCACCCACACGCTTCGTATCCTGGCTGGGCTGGATACACCCGGCAACGACCCGGACAGCGGCTGGATTGTCCTGGACGTATAGCTTTCAGAGAATGACCGCTCTGAAAACGGAACCCATTACGGAGCGTGCCTTGCTGAACGAGCGAACACTCTCCAAAAGAGAAGAACCAGGTTTTAGTGGAGTTTTGGCGGAAAATTAAACCGCAAAAACTCCACTTGCAGGGTAAACCATCGACCAGGCTGGCCGCATGGCGGAATTCGGTATGGCAAAATGCCAAATGGAAACGGTGTTTGCATGCTATACTTTTGTCATCTGTTTTGCAACCCATCCCATCCAAAAGGATAGCCCATGAAGACAGCTCGCTTTGAAGTTCTCAGCCCAGCCGAGGTGGAGCGCATCCACGCCGCCTCAATGGAAATCCTGGCTGAGGTCGGTATCAAGGTCAATTACAAACCGGCTCGCGACTTGTTCCGCCAGGCCGGCGCAGAAGTTGACGAAACCAGCCTGGCAGTAAAAATTCCAGAAAAACTAATTCGATGGGCGGCAGAACAGGCCCCCAAAAGGTTCAGCCTGTACGGTAACGATCCCAACTTCCGCCAGGATATCGGCCCGGATCAGCCCGCGCCGCTGTTTGCCGGGCTGGGCACCCCCACACGCATTATTGATCCGGTTAGCGGCATCATTCGCCCAACCACCCTGGCCGACACCATCGAGCATATCATCCTGATCGATGCCTGCGACCACATCCACAACTCACAGATGGACGTCTGGCCGAACGATATCCTGATGACCAGCATTCACAGCGAAGCGATCTGGGCCTGGGCGCATCACAGCCGAAAAACTTATGGGATGGGCTGTTATGGCTATCTGCCAACCTGGGATATGATGCGGATGATGTCCATCGCCGTAGGCGGCAAGGCTGAGCTCAATAAGCGCCCGCGCTTTACAGCCATCTGCTCGGTGGTCAGCCCACTGCAGATGGATCAGGCCCAGGCTGAAGGACTGTTAATCTGCGCAGAATACGGGCAGCCGCTGGCGATTTCACCAGAAGCGGTAGCTGGCACAACCGCACCGGTCACCCTGGCGGGGTTGATCGCCCAGGAAAACGCCAACATTATGGCGCACATTACACTGGCGCAAATCTTCCGGCCCGGCACCCCGGTCTTTTACGGCACCGTCTCGACCGTTGCCAATATGCGCCACGGCACCGTGGCGCTCGGCTCAGTTGAAACCGGGCTGATTACAGCCGGATCGGCCCAGATGGCGCGATATTACGGCCTACCCTGTCGCAGTGTGGGTGGTGCAACTGAATCGAAGCGCGAAGACCTGCAGGCTGGGGCCGAACGGATGAGCACCCTGCTGCCGGCAGTGTTGGCAGGCGTCAACTACATCACCTGCGCCGGCACACTCGACAGCACCATGCTTGAGAGCCATGCCGTTCTGCTGCTGGATGATGAGCTGTGCGGGGCGGCGAGCCGTATGGCTCGCGGCATCGAAGTCAACGATGAAAGCATGGCCCTGGATCTGATTAAGAAAGTCGGCTTCTCGGGCAATTACATCACCGAGCGACATACTTCCAAAAACTACCGCAGCGAACTATTCATGCCCAAATTGTTTTCACGTGAGCCGTATGAGGCCTGGGAAAAGAACGGCAGCCTTCTGGCGCTCGATCACGCCCAAGAGCGTGCCCGCGATGTGCTGGGCAAACACCAGCCCTACCCGATCGACCCGGCCATTGAGAGCGAACTGGATGCATTCCGGCAAATGGTCAATGCCCGCTCACTGGATGAATTTTATTTGCATGAGACTGAAGAAAAGCAGGATCTGGAGAACTTATGAGCAACACTACCCCAAAAAAAACCGCTTCAGCCTCTGTTGGAAAACTTACCACAAAATTCAAACTACTCTTCAGCACCGGCGACCTGAGCACGAGCATACCGCTCGCCATCCTGATGTTCTTCCAGCTTTTCTTTCTGACCGATGTGGCCCGCCTGCGCCCGGATTACGCGGGCTGGGCAGTGGGTCTGCCGCGCATTTGGGATGCCATCAACGACCCTCTGTTTGGGCTGCTTTCTGACCGTATCCGCACCCGCTGGGGCCGCCGGCGTGTCTTCCTGCTGTTTGGAGCCGTGCCCTTGGGCCTGAGCTTCATATTAATGTGGCTGGTTCCGCCTTTTGACCAGCTTGGGCTGGCGATTTACTACGGCCTGACTTTTGCCGTTTTCGACACAGCCTTCACCCTGGTGCATGTCGGCTATAATGCCCTGACGCCGGAACTGACCTCCGATTACGATGAACGCAGCTCGCTTAACGGCTACCGCATGATGATGTCGATCAGTGGAACCCTGGGCGCGATCATCCTGGCGACCGTACTCGGTTGGTTTATTACCGATCAGCGCACGCTTTTCACCATCCTGGGTGTGGGACTGGGGCTGGCATCCATCATTCCACCGCTGATCGTCTTCAGCATCACCCACGAGAAGCCATCCTCCGAACAACCCAAAGCAATGCCGTGGTTCCAGGCCCTGAAAACCACGCTCAACAACAAACCTTTCAGGTTGGTGATGGGTCTCTACCTGCTCAGTTGGACAACCGCAAGTATCCTGGCGGCCATGCTGGTGTATTTTGCCAATTACCGGCTGCGCATTCCGGCACAGGCCAACTATTTTGTGCTGATCGCCGAAGGCGCCGCGATTGGATTCATCCCATTTTGGGTATGGGTGGCACAAAAGCTGGATAAACGCCGGGCCTTCATTCTGGGCACCCTGACCTGGATCGCGGTGCTGCTGGGCATCTCAGCCTTGCGCGCCGACCAGGTGACCCTGGCATATATCCTGGCGGCTCTTTCCGGCTCGGGCATTGCTACAGCCTATGTACTGCCGTGGGCAATGGTTCCGGATATCATCGAATACGATCAACTCCAGACTGGCGAGCGCCGCGAAGGTTCCTATTATTCGTTTGCATCCTTCTTTCAAAAATTAGCTACCGCGGCTGCTTTGTGGGGGATGGGTCAGGCCCTGGCGATGAGCGGCTACATCACGCCCTCCGCAACAGCCGGTGCAGCGCTGCCAGTGCAGCCCGAGCAGGTCGTTTTTGTCATCCGTATCTTCAGCGGCCCGATCCCGGCAGTACTGCTCATCCTGGCAGTCATCTTCGCCTGGAAGTACCCGATCACACGCGAAAGCCATAAGGCAGTGCTGCGCGAACTGGCCGAGCGCGAGGAATAGATCCTTGCGTCTGAACCGGCCCTGCTAGAACGGGCACTATCGCAGATTTACGTAGATTACGAGGATGGCGCAGATTAGAGCAAGAGCAAGGTGTCTGAACCGTCCTCGTGCTGGAACCGGGTACCATTAGAGTTGGCCGCGCAGCCAAAAACCGCACGGCGGTAAGTGAGGCTATTATGGACGAGTTCGAGACCCTGGCCGTGCACGCGGGTGAGAGCGCCGACCCAGAAACCGGCGCGCTGCGTCTGCCGCTGCACATGAGCACCACCTTCAAACTGCCACCTTTCGGCATCAAATTGTTCGAGGCGCTGCAGATGGAAGGCGCGCGCGCGCCTCATGCCTACAGCCGTTGGAGCAACCCCACCCTGAGAGCGCTTGAAGACCGGCTGTGCGCGCTTGAAGGCGCTCCCGCCGCGGTAGTGACAGCCACCGGCATGGCGGCGGTCTCAGCTCTGGTATTCACTCTATTAAGCAGCGGCGATCATCTGATCGCCAGCGAGGTGTGTTACGCCGGTTCTGTAGAGCTTTTTGGGATACACCTGCCACGTTTTGGCATCCAGGTCAGCCTGGTGGATACCAGCGATCTGGATCAGGTGCGCGCCGCCTTGCGGCCAAACACGCGCCTGATCTACGCCGAAACACCCGCCAACCCCATTTTGCGAATCGCGGATATTACCGGCCTGGCACAGATTGCTCATTCCGCTGGGGCGCTGCTGGCTATCGATTCAACCTGGGCTGGTCCGCTCGTGCAGCGGCCACTCACCCTGGGTGCAGATTACGTCATTCACAGTCTCACCAAATATCTGAACGGTCACGGTGATGCCCTGGGCGGGGCGGTATTGGGACCTCTGGACGGCATTCATCGCATCCGCCGGGAGATGCTGGTGCACCTGGGCGGAGCGCTCAGCCCCTTCAACGCCTGGTTGATCATGCGCGGACTGGTGACACTGCCTCTGCGCTGCGAACGTCACAACCAGAGCGGATTGGAAGTGGCCCGATTTCTGGAGGCGCATCCCAAGGTCAGCCGGGTCATCTATCCCGGCCTGGAAAGCCACCCTCACCATGAATTGGCCAAACGCCAGATGACCGGTTTCGGCGGGATGATCACTTTCCAGTTGAAAGACGGGCTGGGAGCCGCCATCAACCTGGCGGAAAAGATCCGTATCTTTGCCTATGCCACCTCACTCGGACATGCCCACAGCCTGCTGTTCTACTATCCGACCGATTTGTATGTAGATGCCGCGCCTTACCTGGTTCCAGAACAGAAGGCCCGCATCCGCGAATGGACTGGCGAAGGCATCGTTCGCGTCAGTGTCGGATTGGAAAATGTCAAAGACCTGATCGCTGATCTCAATCAGGCCTTGAACGCGCGCACCGTCAAGGGTGTGCTTGGCCCGGCAGCTTACAAATTATTAAAAAAAATGGGAAAATAGGGTTCGATCTTCCTATTTAAAAAGAACTGTGCTGCTCATTTGGAACCAAACTTATTCAGTACCCTCAAAGGAAAATAGAATGTTGAACTTTCAAGCCGTTCGTACCAAAGAAATCAGTATCGCCACATTTCTTGCCGAATTAACGTTAACCCACGCTGACCTGCGGGAACTTACCAATGAGATGGTCGACAACATGTTGGGATTGATTGCCACTTGCGAGG
>CAIMZS010000628.1 GCA_903846015.1 uncultured Anaerolineae bacterium
CGGCAATAATCGGATTGAAGTCGCCACAGATGCCACGCCTGATCAGGCAATTTCAGGAGATCAAGTTGGACACATCCCTGATGCCTGATTCATGGGCTGAGAATCCAGAAACGCTTCGGGCTTTTCAGAGCGCCCTGGTTTTATGGGGACGCGAACATTTTCTCGCCTTCCCTTGGCGTTTGACATGCGATCCATACACCATCCTCATCGCGGATATCATGTTGCATCGAACACAAGTAGCCCAGGTAGTTCCAATATTTCAGACATTTATCGCTCAATACCCGAATGTTGTCTCATTGTCCAGGGCTGACCGGCAAGAGTTTCAGTCTGCTTTATCATCATTAGGCCTGCACTGGCGCATTGACCTGATTTACGAAATGATCCAACAGATTGCAGTACGCTTTGATTTGCAAATTCCGCAGGAAAAAACTGACCTGCTCTCTCTACCAGGAGTCAGCGAATATATTGCCGGAGCGGTGCGCTGCTTTGCCTGGAATCTCCCCGAACCCTTGATTGATACCAACACAGTCAGGATTACCGGAAGAGTGTTTGGCCTGGAAACAAAAGACTCATCTCGCCGTAACCCAAAATTCCGGAGGTTGATTTCAGCGATGGTAGACCCTGCTCAACCTCGCGATTACAACTATGCTTTACTCGACCTGGCGCATTTGGTATGCATCAAACGCCAGGATCCACATTGTGAAGAATGTCCACTACAGCAATGGTGTCATTATGGTTCGCACAAGGGAGAAGATCATGAACGTTCGTGACGAAATGCTGATCGCCCTGGTTAAGGAAGTATTGGGGCCGAGAGATGGTCCTCAAGAAATTTTACCGGAAGATGATGACCCACGACAGGAATATGTAACCGGTATCCTGGAGCCGGGCAATGTCCGTTCTTACGATGAACGTCCTGAAGATAATGTGGATGAAGTTATTGAGGAGACATCCAGCGAAGAAGACCAACAAGCCCAGGGCTATGTGGCCGCAACTGGTATTTTCTCTCCTGCCCTTGATCCTCGCGCCCTGCCGCGTTCCATTGGTCTTTCGTTTACGCTGGAAGCCGAGAGTGGTGACCCACAGATCGAAATTTGTGCCACCTGGGCACGTTATACCAAAAATGATGGCTGGCAACGGGAACCACAGTTTTACCTGACTGGTCTGGTGAACGCCGCTCAAGATAACCAGCGTTTTGCGCCCGAACCGGGTGTACGTGTTCAACTTCGCTCCAGACGCATGGATGGTGGCGCGTTTCGAGTCAGCATTTTCCTGGTAAATGAGCAGGAAATTCCGAAAGGCGATCGGCCGTCTTCTATATATTACCTGTTTCAGCCTCAAATTCGTGTTCACCTATTTTCTGGCATACATCTGGTGCCCGTGCAGGCTGGTGGTGAACCAGTTTCTGGTGGGTCTCTCGGAGAAGAAATCCAGGAAGAACAGTCACTGGCCATGCAATACCGCGAGCGAACAGCTCTGGCGCGTGGTCATATGTGTGCGGCGATCTGGCGTGAAATTGATCCGGAACGTTATTTTGATGGCGCGGAGCACCCAACCGATGCGCCCTTCTCCTGGACAGATGCTGAAATTGTCCCAGTATCAGAACGCGGTAAATTTTCGCTGGCGGATGTACGCACGGAGATGATCCCCATGTATCTGGTGCAGTCACCAGAAATGGGCTGGAATGATAGCTTTGGCGTTGCACCCATGCTCAACCCGGCCATCCTTTCGGAAGCATGGGAACCTGAGAAAATGCGCCAGGCGCTTCAACCCTTGGTCGATGGCTATCTGGCATGGGTCACAGAACAGGAAAAGAAGATATCTGGCCTCGAAGACAAATTCCGCGTTGTGGCGCAATTGAACCTGGAACAGGGACGCCGCGCCGCCAACCGTATGGCTGAAGCGATAGATGTCATTTGCACCAACCAAAATGCTCGCCTTGCCTTTTGTTTTGCCAATAAAGCCATTGAAATCCAGGCACGCTGGAAGAATAAAGACAAACCACTGACCTGGCGCCCCTTTCAGTTGGCGTTTATCCTGCTCAATATCCCACCTCTGGTGGAGCCATCCCATCCGGACAGAGAAGTATGCGACTTACTTTGGTTCCCCACCGGCGGTGGTAAAACCGAAGCATATCTGGGATTGACTGCATTCCTGCTCGCGTGGCGCCGCCTGATGGCAAAGGAAAACACTGACGGTGATCGAACTGGTGCAGGCGCGGCAGTAATTTCCCGGTACACTCTGCGTCTGCTTACCATACAACAGTTCCGCCGCGCCCTGGGTGTAATCACCGCCTGTGAATTATTACGCGTCTGGGGGTTAAAGGATAATAAGCTCGCGGGCTGGCGACCGTCAGGATGTCAAAATTCTGATAATTTTCTATGGGGCGGGGTACGCTTTTCTGCCGGCCTTTGGGTGGGTGGCAATGTCACACCTAACCAATTGCGCGGGTTCGGCCCGGTACCTGATCCGTCTGGTAAATTCACATACTTTGCTGGCGCACTGGATGTTTTGCGTGGATTAAAAAGAAACTACGATGGGCCAGATGAAATCCTTCGGAAAAGAGCAGGTTACAATCCGCAAATCAGCGGTGAGCCTGCTCAGGTAACCCAATGTCCGGTTTGCTCCAGTGCTCTGGCTATCCCGGAAGAAGGCTGGGGAGAAGGAACGCACACCCTGCATCTGGTTTATCGCGGTTTACCCCGAACTGCGCCGCCAGCTGCTTCTTTGCCCAAGCCTGGCAAAGGTATCGAGGTTACTGACTTAGCGATTAAACCCGGCGAGAATGGCTTTGCTACACTTTCACTTCAAGTAAAAATTGATGCTCAAAAGCGCTGGGAAGCAGACAGCATAGACCATTATTTCTGGAATGAGCTTTCGCCATTTCTTGGCGCAAGTGCGGAACTTCAATCAGCCCGCCCTTCCCGCCCCGGTTATTTCGTTCTATCCTATCCTACGCAACAAAATACTCGACCAGACGCTGATTTCGAGATTTTCTGCCCCAATCCTGCCTGCGAGCTCAATCAGCAGACCTGGGCAGAACAGGTTCCAATGCCGCGCGAAAGCATCTCTGGAGAAAAGAAAAATACACAACAAATGATGTTGGGGCTTGCTCATCATCGTGAGCCAGGATTGCCCGTGATTTATGGAAGCAATATGGATTGGCAGTCAATTCCGGAACCATTTCGGGAGAAAGAATTTAAACAACGTTCTGCATCCATCCCCATTCCAGCTTTTACTGTCGATGACCAGGTATACGCCCGTTGTCCATCACTGGTGGTTGCGACAGTAGATAAATTTGCCAGACTGGCGTTTGAAGGCGAAGCAGCGACCATGTTTGGAAATATCACACACTACCATGCGCGTTATGGCTATTATCGCCAGGGCTGCCCACCAGAACATCCGCAGCAAAAAAATAAAAGCGCGGTGGGTGGTTTCTTTCCGCATCCATCCATGGATAAATTGAATTGCCGGGTAAGTTCATTTGCTCCGCCAGATCTGATTTTGCAGGATGAACTTCATCTCATCGAAGGTCCACTGGGTAGTATGGTTGGGATGTATGAAACAGCAGTGGATTTTCTCTGTCAACGTGATGTGAACGGAAAACCAATTCGCCCCAAGTATATTGCATCCACTGCAACCGTTCGCCGGGCAGAATCACAGGTTCAATCATTATTTGACAGGCGTCTGGCTCAATTCCCACCGCCAGCCCTGTCCGCTGACGAACGTTTCTTTGCAACTACACAGGATGCGCACCCGCTCGATTCCAGTCGCTCTGGTCGTTTATATGTGGGTATCTGTGCGCCTGGAAAGGGCGCTCAAACCCCGATTGTGCGTATCTGGTCATCTCTTTTGCAACATGCCCAAACTTTGAAAGAACAGGTTTTAGATAACGAACTTGATCCTTTCTGGACATTGGTAGGTTATTTCAATGCCTTGCGCGAGCTGGCCGGGGCAGCTTCCCTTTATCGCCAGGATATTCCTGAATGGCTCAAACATCGCACCGATACACCCAGGAACCTTGACTTCTTTCGGCAAGCGGAACTCTCCAGCCGTGCAAAATCCACCGAACTACCCGCTCTTCTCAAAAAGCTGGAAGCACAGTACCCATCACCGGCTGCACAGGATGCTGCTTTTTCTACTTCCATGTTCGGCACCGGAGTAGATATAGATCGTTTAAGCCTGATGGTGGTACATGGGCAACCCAAAACGACGGCATCTTATATTCAGGCAACAGGTCGCGTGGGTCGCCAGACTTGCGGCCTGGTAGTGACATTCTTCCGCGCCACCCGCCCGAGGGACCTCGACCATTATGAATTCTTCACTGGTTATCATCGGGCGTTATATCGCTATGTGGAACCTGTAACCGTCGCCCCGTTCTCGCCACGCGCACGCGAACGTTGCCTGGGGCCGCTGGCTGTGATTATGCTTCGTCAGGCACGTCAGATTGCGGGCGTAGATCTTAATGACCAGTGGCGTGTTCAACAACGATTTAGTGGCGCATATTATGCTGGAGCCTTAATCATGTCCGATAACCGGCATCAACCAGAAGTGGAGAAAGTTTCTGATATTTTAGAGGCTCGGTCTCA
>CAIMZS010000629.1 GCA_903846015.1 uncultured Anaerolineae bacterium
GCCAGGATAAGTTCCGGGATGAAACTTTCCCCGGTTTCGAAACGCATACCGATGATGCTCATGGCTTCGCGACAGGCTTCCAGCACATCGACCGGGCTGGCGCCCGAGTCAAGCAGCTGGTTGGTAATAGTCACGGCATCTTCTTCACGCATTTCAGTGATAGCTTTGATCAATTCCTTAGACATACTTTTCTCCGGACGTACAAAATTTATCTAGCTCTAATCCGCGTAATCATGGTAATCAGCGAAAATCTGCGATAAGTGCCCGTTCTAGCAGGGCCGGTTCAGATGGTGGCGTTTTTTACTCGGTCTTATCGAATAAACCTTTACGTGAGGCGCGGATGTAGTTCAGGCAGTGGTTATCCTGGCCTAATATCAACTCGGTTGCCAGAATGGCGGCCTGGATTTCGCGGTCGAGCGGGTCGAGGATGGCAGAGTCGAGGCCGGCCTGGATGGCAAGGCTCAGGAATGTGCGATTAACAAACGAGCGTCCGGGAAGCCCGAATGAGATATTGCTCAGGCCGATGGTCAGGTGGGCTTCAGGGTATTCCTCTCGTACCCGGCGCATGGTTTTGAAAGCAATCAACGCGCTCTGGGTGTTGGTGGAAATCGTCATCGCGAGCGGGTCAAAATACAAATTTGAATCCGGTATGCCATGGGCGCGCGTGGCGGTGATGATTTTGGTGATGACATCGAAGCGCTTTTCTGCGGTCTCCGGGATTTTCTTTTCATCCATTGCCAGGGCGATGACCGGGCAGCCATGTTCGGCAACGAGCGGCAGTACATTCGCCAGCCGCTCAGGTTCCCCGCTGATCGAATTGATCATGGGTGTTTTCTTAACCGCTTTGACGGCAATTTGCAGGGCCTTGGGGTTGGCGCTGTCCAATGAAAGCGGTGTTTCGACCACCGATTGGATGGTCTCTATCAGCCAGATCAAGTCGTCCGGCTCGCGGTCAGGGTGTGTGCCGGCGTTTACATCCAGCCAGGTTGAGCCAGCAGACGCCTGTTTCTGCGCCAGGTCTTTAATGAAGTCTGCATCGCGTTCCGCAATCGCCAGTCCAACACGTTTGCGTGTTCCATTGATTTTTTCACCGATTATTTTCATAGTTGCTCTCTTACGATAGTGCCCGTTCTAGCAGGGCCGGTAATAGGGATGCAGCGCTGCTGCGTCCATGGGAAATAAAATAATAGGCCCAACAGTGTTATCAACGTGTTGGGCCCTTGAGTACAAAATTTTCATAGCGCATGGTCTGACCTGGTTCCAGTACGATAAATTCATCGTCCCACGGGCCAAAAACCATCTTTTTCACCAATGCCGGTGAACCATCCAGCTCTTCAAAATTCAGGTCAAACTCTGCTGCAATTTTGCGGGCTTGTTCGCGGTAGCTCTCAATTTCATACTGCCCGGTATTGATAAAAGCCAGGCGCCGATAATTTTTAAGCATCAGCCGGGTCATTCGCTGAGCCCGAGCTTCACCATATTTTTCAACAAGCTGCTTGTGTTCAGTGAAAGGCGTATCCCCGGCTTCGAGCCAGCCTTTGGTCAAATAGTATGTGCCAGGTTCTTTTCTGGACTGTACCTTGTAGGCATCACACGAACCCAAAAATATGGCAATGCAGTCATCTGTCCGTGGGATCACAACATGTGCTGTCCGCGCCTGAAGCCCAACCACCGCCATCGAGCACAGACCGTAACCGAGCAGTAAAACTTCACAGCCAGGGCTTGCCTGGTCGATTTTGGCTTGCAGAGCCTGTTTAAGCTTTTCGGGAATGAGGTGCAGTCCAAAATCAAGGATCTCGTGAGGCACGTCTGATGGGAGGAAGGGCAGCATCTCCTCGATGACAGTCGCACAGGCAATTACACGGCGTTGAGCTGTATAAAGTGGCGTCCAGGGGTCAATTTCAGCGGGTGCGTTCAGTGTATACTCCATCCTGGTGGTAAAATTGTAGGAGATATTCAATGTTACAATGAAGTTATACACTTATATATAGAAATAGATAAGTGACATTCGTCACGTATTACCTGGGAATCTAATGCCTAAACAGCCAGAATCCAAAATCCTGAACCAAACAGCATCCATTAACCGGGATGCTTACGAACCGGTCTATTCACAACTTGCTGGCATTCTTCGTCAGAGCATGGCGGCAGGGCTGCTGCGTCCTGGCGATCAACTTCCGTCAGAGGCTCAGTTGGTTGAAAGGTATGGCGTCAGTCCAATGACTGTGCGCCGAGCTATTAATATCCTGGCTGATCAGGGTGTGGTGGTTGGTGAACAGGGGCGAGGTACTTTTGTTAAACCCGTGGCGATGAGCGCTGCAACTTTTCATCTTGGACAGTTTCAAACCCTGTTCAGTGACCATGAGCACACCACCGTCAACTTGCTGGAAACGCGCATCATCTCTGCCGATGAGCGTGTGGCGCGCAAATTGGGAGTTAAGCTTGGGCGGCGCACCATTTACATGCGCCGTTTGTTATTGAGTAATAACGAGCCAGCTTTTTATCACCGGGAATATCTTATCTACGATCCCAAACGTCCGATTGTGGAGGCTGAACTGGAAGTGATCGCTTTGCAGCGCTTGTTCAGCGGGAACAGCGAATCTTTGCTAAAGCACGGCAATATCAGTATTGATGCCACTCTGCTAGATGACGAAGAAGCCCGTTTGTTAAAGGCGCCTCAACCCATGGCGGCATTTTGTTTTGAACATCTTTTTTACGACTTTGATAATAAACCTGTAAGTTGGGGCTGGTTTATTGGGCGCGCCGATCGTGTGCGCTTCACCACTCAAGTCGGATTATCATTGGAATAGCGGAGGCGTTCATGAATACCCCCAATCATCATGAAGTTCTGATCGCGCTGGTGGCTGAACTGGAAGAAGAAGCTGTGCTTGAACTTGTACAAAAGCGCATTGCTGCCGGGGATGACCCATTTCAGATCATCGAAGACTGCAATGCAGGTATGCGGTTGGTCGGCCAGAAGTATGAAATCGGAGAATACTTCGTTTCCGGACTGATCATGGCTGGTGAAATTTTTCGTGAAGTGGTGCAAATTGCCCAACCTGTGCTGCAGAAGTATGCTGATGGAAGCTCAAGCGGACTGGTTTTGCTTGGTACCGTGGCGGGTGATATTCACGACATCGGAAAAAACATGGCTGGCACATTGCTGTCCTGCTACGGTTTCACCGTCATTGATCTGGGCGTGGATGTTTCTCCTGCTGTCTTTGCTGAAAAGGTGCTTGAAATCAAGCCAGATATTGTAGGGTTATCGGGTCTGATTACTGCTTCCTTTGAAATGATGAAAGAAACCATTACTGCCTTGCGACAAATAGCGGAAGTACATCAGCTTTCCTTCCCTATCATCGTTGGAGGTGGCATGATCGATGAACAGGTCAGCCAATATGTAGGCGCAGATTACTGGGTGAAAGACGCGATGAGCGGTGTGCGTTTGAGCCAGAAGTTGATGGAAGACAAAAAATAGCACGGGCAAGTGTCTGAACCGGTCCTGCTAGAACGGGCACTATCGCAGATTAGAGCAAGAGTAAGTGTCTGAACCGCCTCGTGCTGGCACCGGGACTATCGTAATTAGGAGAGTCTAATGAGAAAACAATTGCAAGAACAGATTGACCGGATTAAAACGGCTGGCGCTTCTTATGTGGATGTGCGCTGGTATCCAGTTGAAGAAAAAGAACAACTGATGATGTGGAACGGCAATTTAAAAAATGCCTCCTCCAGCCGCGAGAGTGGGCTGGGTATCCGCGTGCTTTACAAAGGTGCCTGGGGATTCTCTGCATCATCTGATATTGGCAGCATGAATGCTCTCTTTGATAAAGCTTTTGAAAATGCTCGTATTGCCGCTGAGCGGGTAACCTTTCCCATCCGACTGGCTGAAAAAGAATCCCTGCAGGCCTCGTTCAACAGTCCAAATCGCATAGACCCATTTACAATTCCAATTGCAGAAAAAATTGAATTCCTAAAGGTATTGGATGAAAAGCTGAACCAACCGGGCGTTTTCCAGCGGGTGTGTGACTTGACCTTCATGCGCAAACAAATCATTTATATCGATTCGGAAGGTAGTGAGATCGAGAAGAATATTATCGAGGTCTTCCCAACCATTCGCGTTTTGGGTCTGGACCCACAGGGCGAGGCACATACGCGCAGGTTTAGTCCTTCGGTCTCAGGTCTAACACGAGGCTGGGAAACGCTCGATCTGCAGTCGTTTAGCGAAAATGCCGAACGTATTGTCAGGGAATTGAATCAAGTTTTGGTTGCAGATGATTGTCCCAAGGATGAGCGTTCTGTGATTTTGCTGCCGGGTATCATGTTCTTGCAAACGCATGAAACCATTGGGCATGCTCTTGAGTTGGATCGTATCCTTGGGTACGAACTGGCTTATGCAGGTGGTTCGTTTGTAAAGCTGAATGATTTTGGCAACCTGCGCTACGGCTCGACCAGGTTGACAGCTCGTGCCGACGCAACTGTCCCCAACAGCCCCGGCAGTGTTGGTTACGATGATGATGGAATCAGCGCACAGGACAACTTGCTGATCGACAAGGGCATCCTGGTGGGTGCCATTACTGGGCGCCAGATGGTTGAAGAAGCTAACGCTCGAGCTCACAGGCAAATCTTCAGCGGCAGCAGCGGCGCCAACCGCGCCACCTCTTTCTACCGCGTGCCGATTGAACGGATGACCAATATTAATATAGACCCTGGCACGGATGGCAGCCTGGATGATATTGTCAAAAATACCGAAAAGGGCATCATCCTGGATGGCGAAAAGAGTTGGTCGATCGGCTCAAACCGCGAACAATTCCACTTTGCCACTGATATCGGCTGGTTGGTGGAAGATGGTCAGGTCTTGGGTGTCGTTAAAAACTCTACCTACAAGGGTGAGACGCTTAAGTTTTATAATTCGCTTTCCATGGTGGGCGATCAGTCTACCTGGGAAATGCGCTACGTAGAAAATTGTGGCAAGGGTCAACCCAACCAGATCATGCAGTTGGGTCATGGTATTCCGATTTGCCGTTTTGATAATGTAAAAATAGGAGAATAGCCGTGAAGGATAGAATCTTGCAAACTTTACGTGAGCTGCGTAATTATGCCCTTTCCAAAAATATTGAGGCTGTGTTCTTCTATCATGAAGAGGAAAGCTACTTGATGCGCTTTGCCAATTCAGCAATTTCGTTGAATACGAACGAGCATCTTATCCGGCTTGATATTACTGTTTATGAAGGTTGTAAGCGTGCCAGCTACGAACTGATCACAGATTTAAGTAAAGTGGGCGAGATGAAACAAGGCGTGGACATTGCTGCCGAGATGGCCAGGCATGCACAGCCTTTGAATTACACCCCCACCATTCCGGTATATCTTGAATCCTTTGTTGACGAGAGCGGCTACGATGACTCGCTGGCAACCATCAGCAACGAAGAGCGCCTGGCTTATTTCAACGCGGCCGTAAAGGATCTCGAGACAGATGAGATTAAATTATCGGGGATATTCTCCAATGGTGGGAATGTCACCTCGCAAATCAATACGCGTTCGGAGTATAGCCAGTATTTTAAGACCTCCGATGCGCAAGTTACCATTGTATTGTCTCATGCCAGCCTTAATTGGGAAGTGATTGCCGAGCAGTCAGCGCAGAAGAAATCTGAGTTGAACCCAGCCATGCTGCGGCGCGATCTGAGCTTTTTGCTGGAGCGTTATCTTCACGATGCGCCGCAGCAGCTGCCCCTGGGAAGGTATAACGTTATCTTTGGCCCAGCTGCATCCAGTGAATTGGTGAGTGCCATGGGTTGGATCGGTTATAACGGCGGTTCAATGAAGCGAGGGTTTTCTTTCCTGGCGGAAGAGCAAGTTGGAAGTAAAGTTTTCTCAGAAAAATTCAATTTGATTGATGATCCTACCCGTTCGGAGACCTTTCCTTTTCGGCGGGACATGATGGGCATGCCGCGTAATCCGTTTCCTATTTTTGAGAACGGCGTGTTTAAGTCCTTCACCTGGTATCAGGATGACGCTGATGAATTTGGTGCCCTGCCTACGGGTCACACCGTCATGCACGACAGCCCGGTACTGAGCGGTGGCGACATGGATGTCAATACGCTGGAAGAATTGGTCAACATGCCGCGTGATCTGCTTTCCAGCCGTGCTAGAACCGGCACTATCGGTGAGGGCAATGACATCCTATACATCCCCTTCCTTCACTACATGAATGTCGTCAACCCTTCGAAAGGGTTGATTACTGCCAGCTCCCGATTTGGCGCATTGTTGCTCAAACAGGATGGCTCGGTGGTGGTGCCTTACAATGTGCGGATTACCCAGAGCCTGTTGGATATCTTTGGCGACCGGTTGGCGTGGTTGTCAAAGGCTCAAACTGTTTATAACACTTCCAATAGTTATGGGGCGCGCAACCCCACATCGATTTGCCTGCCGGTCTTTATTCAAGTTAATGATTTGGAGATTTCACATTCCAATTCGTCTTATTAATATCTTAAACCCATTATTTTGCGCGCTTCATCAGGCGTGGCTGGTTCTCTATCCAGAACTTGTGCCACGCGTACGGCCCATTCCACCAATTCATAATTTCCTTTGGCCAGGTCGCCATTTGGGACTCTGACGTTGTCTTCCAGCCCCACCCGCATGTGTCCGCCCATCAAACAGGATTGCATGATGGCGGCGAATTCATCCCGGCCAACTGCGCAAGTGGTGAAGTTGGCCGGGACTGGCAGGGCATGCACCAGAGCGGCAAAGGCCTCTGGTCTGAAGCGCTGTCCCCCCCGCCACACTCCATATAAAATTAAAATTCATCGGGTTAGAAAAATCCCCTGCTTGATCAGTAGCAAAATATTATCCAGCCCGCCAAAATCGTAGACTTCGATTTCTGGTTTACCCCGTTGCTTTCCATTTTGATGGCGAAATCGCGGATCATAGTGAAGCTGTTGTCAAAGATATAGTCCACCAGGATTTCGCCCGTTTTCCGGTCAATCGCGGCAAAGTTCATCGAGTTGGTATTCAGCGAAGCCATTTCCGGCTTGACTTCAACGATTTGGTCGATGCGCTGTTCAGGCGTTTTGCCCATCCCGACGGCAGTTGAAAGATTGACGATCAGGTCGGGGCATTTCTGTTTGATGGCATCATAGGTGGCGCGAATTCTTGCGATATCATGTGTGGGCACGCCATCATCGCCGCGCGCGTGAACATGTACCATGGCTGCGCCAGCTTTATGTGCTTTGAATGCTTCCTGCGCAAATTCGGCGGGTGTATAGGGTGTGACCGGGTTTTGCTGTTTTGTAGTTGCCCGAGCCCGATAATGCTGCTGTGATGATGACTTTATTCGTTGCCATTATTTGCCTCCGATCGTGTCTGAACCGGCCCTGCTAGAACGGGCATTATCGCAGATTTACGCAGATCGATGATTGCGCAGATTAGAGCAAGTGCGAGAACTGGAAAATTCCCGGAAAATACTCTTGCGTCTGACGGGGAAAGGTATAATCAGGAACTGTCAATCCGAATATTTTCAAGGAGAGAAATAATGCCCGGTACTCCCATCGCGCCAAAGATTCCGCATGAAATTACACAACATGGTCAAACCCGCATCGATAACTATTTTTGGATGCGCTACCGTGAAGATCCTGAAGTTTTGAAATACCTGCATGCTGAAAGCGATTACCAGGAAGAAATCTTGCAGCATACTCAAACCCTGCAGGATGGTTTGTTTGTGGAAATGAAAGCGCGTATTAAGGAAACTGATATATCCGCACCGGAGAAGCGCGGCAGATATTTTTACTATACCCGCAGTGAGCAAGGCCGGCAGTATCCTATTTACTGCCGGAAAGAAGCCTCCCTGGATGCTTCTGAAGAAATTCTGCTCGACCAAAACCTGATCGCCGAAGGCAAGTCCTTCTGCCGTATCGGTGCGTTCTCGGTCAGTCCGGATGGCAACAAGTTGGTTTATTCGGTCGATCCGGATGGATCAGAAAAATGTATATTAAGGATTAAAAACCTTATCGATGGCAGTCTCTATCCGGAGTTTTTTGAGAACACCTGGGGGTCAGTCTATGATCACCGCGGTGTTGAATGGGCTGCGGACAGCGAGACTTTCTTCTATGTGACGCGTGATGAAGCCAGCCGGCCTTATAAACTTTGGCGTCACAGCCTCGGCTGCGATCCTGCCCGCGACTCGCTGCTGTACCATGAAACCGACGAGACCTTTTTTCTGTTCGTGCTCAAAACGCGCAGTGAAAAGTACATCATGACTAATCATCGCAACACAATGACGAGTGAGATGCGTTTCTTGCCGGCTGATGAACTCAACGCTGAGCTGAAAGTGCTGCAGCCTCGCCAGCGTGGGCTTGAATATTTTGCGGAGCATCATGGCGATTCGTTTTTAATCATCGCTAACGAGAATGCTAAAAATTTCAGATTGCTGCGCACCCCGGTCATTACGCCTGGCAAGGAAAACTGGGTCGAGGTCATCCCACATCGTGAAGATACGCTGATCGAAAAGATAAATATCTTTCGCGATTATCTCGTATTGGAGGAACGCCGCGGCGGATTAAAACAACTGCGCATCTCCAGTCCGGATGGGCTCAGCGCCGTTCGCTATGTTCAGTTCCCTGAACCAGCCTATACCCTGTTTGCCTCGCGTAATCCAGAATTTGACGCGGCAACCTTCCGCTTTGAATATACATCCTTGATCACGCCGCTTTCGGTGATTGACTTTCACATGGCTGGCTCTGAGTGGGAGGTTGTCAAAGAGGATGAGATTCCCTCAGGTTATGATCGTACCCAATTTGTTTCCGAACGGGTTTTCGCAAGCGCACCAGATGGAACACAGGTGCCCCTCTCGATTGTCTACAAAAAAGGGTTGGAGCGTGATGGGCAAAATCCGTGCCTGTTAGAAAGCTATGGTTCTTACGGCATGAGTTCGGAACCCTCATTTAGCTCTGACCGGTTGTGCCTGCTTGAGCGCGGCTTTGTTTTTGCCATGGGGCATATTCGCGGCGGTTCTGAAATGGGACGGGCCTGGTATGAGGGCGGCAAGATGCTCAACAAGCGCAATACCTTTACCGATTTCATCGCTTGCGCTGAGCACCTTATCAAAGAGAAATATACTTCCACCCCCAGGTTGGCTATCCTGGGTATCTCGGCGGGTGGGTTGTTGGTTGGCGCAGTGATGACCATGCGCCCCGATTTATTTGGCGCAGTGATTGCCAAGGTGCCGTTTGTCGATGTGATTAATTCGATGAGTGATGCCACCATTCCCCTCACCACGTTGGAGTATGATCAATGGGGTAACCCGGATGATGAGGAATACTTCAACTATATGATGTCGTATTCGCCTTACGATAATATCCGCGCGACGGCATACCCGCACCTGTTGATCACCACCGGGTTAAATGATCCACGGGTGGCGTATTGGGAACCGGCAAAATTTGCCGCCAAGCTGCGAGAACTGAAAACGGATGATAGCTTGCTGCTGCTCAAGACTAATTTTGACGCTGGTCATGGCGGGGCGAGCGGGCGTTACGACTACCTGAAGGAAATTGCTTTCGATTTTGCGTTTTTAATCGACAAGTTGGGCGTGGGCTCTTAATTTTCGTGGATGAATTTCGCGCTTAAAACAAGGGGCGCAACGTCGTTGCGCCCCTACAAGAAACAGAATATTTTCCGAAATATTGAACCACTTCGCTGGTTGTTGTGAAAATTGCCAGCCTTTTTAATATTTTTTATGCTACCCGGTCCTGCACGGGCATGGCTGTTGGAAGGGCCGAAGATTCGTTATTCCGTTACTAAAAGCGCGAAAATGTGTTGTAATATTGGACATGGCTTATTGGCACATCGTGCAGAGTTTATGCTAATATAATTTCTTATCTTGGATCCCCTTTTTATTAATTCCTAATATATTGCCACACGGCGATTTATCGCCGTGCTATCGGAACCATGCAGTCTGAAAGGATTGGTTGTTATGAACTCTGAAGTTCGATTGGAACGTCTGACACAGCCGGAAGTTGAAGCTTGCTTTCAGTCCACCCACCTCGCGGTGCTTGCGCCAGGCAGTGTGGAACAACATGGTCCACACCTGCCGCTTGGCACCGATGCCTTTGCAGCGATTGCGATCGCTGATGCGGTTGCGCGACGATTGAACACTGTACTGGTTCCCCTTCCGCTTGTTGGCGTTTCACCCTATCACCAAAGTTGGGCCGGCAGCCTTACCTTCCAACCTCAGACCTTTATCGCGGTGGTCGAAGACATTTGCGAGTCTTTGGCGCGGCACAAGGTTGATAAAATATTATTTGTGAATTGGCATGAGGGCAACAGCACTGCGTTAAGGTTGGCAGGTGATAGTGTCCAGCGTAAATTCAATCAGAAAGTTGTGATCGCTGAGTCACATCTTATTACTAATAAACTTTTTGGTGAGCGCGCCCAATTGACGCATGCCGGTAATATGGAGACCGCTGCAGTGCTGATGTACGATCCATCCCTGGTTGATGTGAGCAAGGCCACAAACCCATCTTCACAACCGGATGCTGATGCAATGCATGCCGTGTTTCGCCAGAAGGATGTATTTCCCATTCTGCGTGATTTTCACCAGGTTGCCCCGACTGGTTGGTATGGTAATCCGGGAGAAGCGACTATCGAGCTGGCCGATGAAATTCGGACAAAAGTATCGCAATATATTGCCGAGCGCGCAGGTATTGAATTTGGACGCTAAAGCCGTAATAACCCCAGCATTGGCCGTTTCAATGAGCAAGAATTTTGTACTAATGTGCGATGGCTGCAGCTCTTATGAGAATCACTCTTGATGACTAATATCCCGTCTCTGATGCGTGCCGCGGTCACCCGTGATTGGAATGACATCCAAATTGAACAAGTGCCTGTTCCGGATATCGAATCTGGAGAAGTACTTGTCCGTGTTGGCGCGTGCGGTATTTGCGGTACGGATTTGAAAATTTTGGCAGGGTTGTACCAGGGCTATTGGCCCCCGTCCCTACCCTTTATTCAGGGGCATGAATGGGCCGGCACGGTTGCCGCACTCGGGGATGGCGTGGTTGGTTTGCAAGTGGGGGATCGGGTCACGGCTGAAAATCACCAGGGTTGTGGAACCTGCGTCAATTGCCGCAGCGGACGATACAACTTGTGTGAGGGCGCCGGCACTGGAAACTCAGCTCATAAAATCTATGGTCATTCTTCCCAGGGAGCATTCGCCGAATACGCAGTGCGCCCCGCCAGGCTGCTGCACAAACTGCCGGATACAGTGTCTTTCGAAGAAGGTACGCTTGTTAATCAGGGGGCTTTGGGTCTGCATGCCATCCACCGCTGTGGAATTGAGCCGGGGGATACAGTGGCGGTCATCGGCCCGGGTTTGATTGGACTTGTTACCATGCAGCTCGCCAAAGCCTTCGGCGCGGCGCGTGTCATCGTTGTTGGTCATGGGCCGCGTCTGGATCTGGCTCGTGAGCTTGGCGCGGATGATCTGGTTGATGGAACAAAGGGTAATTCCACAGAAGGCCTTCGGGCTTTAACGAATGGGCGAGGCGTTGATTGTGTTTTCGAATGTGCCGGAACACCAGCGGCGATCAAAACCGCACTCAGCAGCGTCAAACGTGGTGGTCGTATCGCTCTGATCGGCCTGACTGGAAACCAATTGATTGATGTGAATATGGACCGGCTGACTCTTGACGAAATTGATGTATTTGGCGTACGGTCCAGCCCAAACTCGTATCCTGAATTGATTAACTTAATCACGGCAGGCAAGGTCAATGTCGGTAAATTGGTGTCACGTGTTTATCCATTGGAGCGCATTGCAGAAGCGATCGAGGCCTTTCGCAATCGGGAGGCTGGTGCGATTCGAATGGTGGTCAGGTTTTAGCTGGCGTGCCTCGTGTCTGAACCTGCCCTGCTAGAACGGGCACTATCGCAGATTTACGCTGATTTCGATGATTACGCAGATTACAGCAGGAGCCAGAGCATGAGTGACCGCAGATTTACGCCCTGTGCTGGAACCGGACTATCGAAAATCGCCGTGCTATCTCGTACAGATCAGGGGAAATGATAGTCAAGCAGGGTTTACACCCTGAATGAAAGCAATACTTTATAAGCAAGGTGGGGGCACGAAATTAAAGCCCGTTGAAATCATTCTGCAGAAATTCGCTAAAAAGCGAGCTCCTATTTTTTTGCATCCAGCCACGGCAGGATGACAATAAAGCGGCTGCCCTGACCGAAAATGCTCTCAACTCTGACACTGCCGCCATGCAATTCTACAAGGTTTTTAACCAGCGAAAGACCCAATCCCGTGCCGTTATACTTGCGTGAAAGGCCAGTATCCAGTTGGATGAAGGGCTGGAACAGGCGTGGAGCATCATCGTCTTTGATGCCGATGCCGGTGTCGCTGACAACGATGCGCACATGCTGCGCTTCCGGGATGCCGTTTACAGTCAGGTTGATGCTGCCGCCATCCGGGGTGAATTTGACGGCATTGCCGAGCAGGTTGATCAGAATTTGACGAATACGGCGCTCATCGGCATTGATGGTGATGACATTCGGTGAAATGCTAAAATTCAAGCGTTGTTTCTTTTTCTCGGCCAGATTATTGATCATTTGTAAACTGGCGCGGCAGATATTTGTTAATGAGCAAGCCGCAATATTCAGTTCCAATTTACCAGACTGCAATTTTGAGAAATCCAGTATCTCATTGATCAATTCAAGCAGATGTTGGCCACTCTTTTCGATGTTTTGAACAGCCGCAGCTTGCTTTGCGTTTAATTCGCCGTAGCTGTTAATTTGAAGAACCTGTGAAAAACCAAGAATACCAGTCAGGGGGGTGCGAAGTTCGTGGCTCATGGTAGCAAGAAATTCGTTCTTCAAGCGCGATGCCTTTTCAAGGGCGTCGTTGGCGGTTTGCAGTTCGGCTGTGCGCTCGAAAACGCGCTGCTCGAGGCGATCGTTCGCTTCGAGCAGCTGCTCTGCGGCTCGTTTGCGCTCGGTGATATCGGTGGAAATTCCACATATCCCGGTGACGATATTGTTTTTATCCCGCAGCGGAAGCTTAATCGATACATAAAATCGCGTTTCATCTGTATTTTCGACCTTTTCTTCAGTTTCAATCGCGATACCTTGTTCCATTACGTGAAGATCAATTTCCCGAAACTTTTCGGCCAGGTCACAAGGAAATAAATCCTGATCTGTCTTCCCGATTGCAAACTCTCGTGTGAAACCAGTATCTTCTTCCCATTTTCCATTGACGAGTTCATAATGACCATTGTGATCTTTTGCAAAAATACTTACACCGCTGTTCTCGATCACTTTAGAAAGAAAGGCCTGGCTTTGCCGCAGTGCTTCTTCCATTTGCTTGCGTTCGGTAATATCCTGAAAGAATCCAATATTGGCCAGCCCATCGGCCAGGTTTATTTGCGTAACCGAGGCAGAAATTTGGAACTCCGTTCCATCTTTCTGCAAGCCAACAAACTCATATTGCTTTTCAACCGGTAATCCCAGATTGCGCCTGTGAGAACGATCGAGGGCTTTGGCGTGGTCTTGAGGTGCGATGCGGTCGAAAGCGGGCTGACCGATCAGCTCATCAGTGCTTTCAAAACCATGCATATTGACATACATCGGATTTGCGTATATTAGCTTGCCATTCCGGCCAAGCGCAACTGCGATTGGGGCGTTTTCGATAAAGGTGCGAAAGCGTGCCTCGCTGGCTCGCAGCTCTTCGTCCATTTTTTTGCGCTCGGTGATGTCCGCAAACGTCCCGACGACACCTTCCAACTCGCCGGCGCTGTTGATCAGCGGCGCCGCATTGACATTGACCCAGAAGACAGAATCATCCGGTCGCTGGACGCCCATGACGGTATCCATGAAGGGTCTCTTTTCCAGCATGGCACGCGAACTGGGATTTTCATCAGGGGGCATAGGTGTTCCATCAGGTCGGATGATACCCCACTCGGGGGCGGTATAGCTGTGGTTTTGGATTTCTTGGCGGCTGATACCCAGGATATGTTCAGCAGCAGAATTAGCCTGGACGATCTGACCATCCGGGTCGATCAAAATTACGCCTTCTGACATTGTCTCGAACAGTTTCTGAAGGCGATTCTCGCTGTCGCGCAGCGTTGCTTCTATCTGTTTGCGCTCAATAATCTCCATTTTTAGATTTTGATTCGTCTGATTGAGATCTACTGTACGCTCAAGAACTTGATTTTCCAAACTGATATTCAGATCCGTTAAAGCCAGGCGGGCTGTGTATAAACGCCGGGACAAAACGACTAGAAATGCAATTAGTAGAAGCAAGGTGCCAAAACCGGTAGCGATGCCGATGATTTCGGCCTGGTACAGTTCCCAGGCTGAATACTGCCGGTTCTTGATGATGCTGTCTGGCGGCAAGGCCGACAGCGGGATGCCAAACCTCTGCAAGGCAAGCTGATCAAAAATGAATTGATTGGATTGATTCTTCACAATCGGGATGGCGCTAACTGCTTCGCCGCGCAGGATGCGCAATCCGATCTGCGCCGCATCCCTGGCCTGGTGATCATAGCTGTACAGGTAGCCGCCGATGGAGCCTGCCCCGATTAATGCATCATAGCCGCTGATGACAGGCACGGCTGAAACGGCGGTCAGTTCCCGCAGCGCATTATAGGGAAGATACTTTACTCCCGCCGCATCTTCGAACATAGGAGCGTAGATAACCACGGAGCTCTTTGGAAGGACCGCTACCCTTTGTTTGATATCAGACATCGGCAGGTTAGAAAGGTCAGTAAATTTAATATGCGCCCTCATTTTCTCCTGCAAGGCTTGTACAGGCTGAATATATTCCTGATCGGCTTTTCCGACGCCATGCACGATCACGAGCTCATTGACGGTTGGCAGCTTATCCAATATCCATTGCGCCGATTTTGTGTAATCCATCACCCCGCTCACACCGGTCACATCTGACGGCAGTTCCAATGCGTCAAGATGTTCTGTGGGGATGTCGAAGAAAACGATTGGTGTGTTTGGCAAAATTTCTGCGCGCTGTGCCAGCCATAGGTTTAGCATTCGCTCGGTGATGATGATCACCAGGTCGACCGGTTTGTTTTTATACTTGTCTGCATATAGATTAAATAATTGTTGTTGATAAGCAGGGTCGGGGAAGCGGTTGAGATCCATGTATTCATAGTACACGTTAAGTTTAAGATCAGCGGCGCCCTCAAATTCCTTGCGAATAGCCTGCACCGAGATCATATTAACGGGCAGGTCAATTTGATAGGGGAGCATCACCAATACAGTTTTCTGAATGGGGGCCGCAGCACTTAAGGCTTGCGTGAGTATGCGGTCTGCACCAGTCGCTCCAACAACATCATGGATGGTCAGCGAGAGGAGAACTACCAGGAATAATCCGACCAGCGAAAAAAATAAAGTGTTGCGGAGATTAAAAAACAACGTCGGAACATGCCGCCGAGCCCCGGCAATTGTTTTGGGTTGTGAGCTGCTGAGAACTGTCTTGGCCTCGGGTCTTGTCAGGAACATTTTTCCTCCAGCTTTGTTATGAACCCATGCATCGTCTGAGATGATCGGCTCGGTTCGAGTAACAGCAAGC
>CAIMZS010000630.1 GCA_903846015.1 uncultured Anaerolineae bacterium
CATATCCGCGGCAATATGGGTGGTATCGTTGGGGAAATCGATCAGATGCCCGTGATTATTCTCAAAAATTTGGAATTGGAAACGGTCTTTTCCGTGGTGCGATATCAGGATACCATAGACATGCTTGATGCGGCGACGGTCGCGATCGCTGTCGATGCTGGGACGCAGGAAAACGGTGATCAAGCGCGGAGGCAGACCGTCATCGGCAGGCTCTGTCAACATGGGTGGAGCAATGGGCGGCATCGAAACCATCTGTCGTGGCGTTTCGCTTCCAACCAGTGACAGGTCATGCGCTGGGGCTGAGGCAGCAGGTGCGGGTGTTGTCTGCGGGTTTTGTCGTTCCTCAATCAGCTCAAGATGTTCGAGCGAGAGAATATCATCCATCGGGGTGGCTGGGGCGAATTGCGTTTTTTCTTGAGCGATGAGGTCTTCCCAATCTGGCGGGGCGTCCGGTTCTGGCGGCATATCGTCATCAAAACCAGGCTCGGATAATTCGGATGTGTTATCGGGGACCGGTTGGGCGATCTTTTTTGGGGTGTTGGCAGTGGTGGGTGGGGCGGATGGTGGTCTTTGACTCGCCGCCGCAGATTGGGAGGGCGCAGCCTTGATATAAGGTTCCCGTTTTGGATACTCGGGTGTTGGCAAAGATGCAAGCGGGTTTTCGAAGGCAGCTACCTTCACATCCACCTGGGTGCGAATATCATCAACCAGGATTTTGAAGGGCGTGCTGGTGGCATCGAGCTTGCCATCAGCGATCAATACTTTGCCATCTTCGCACAATGCGCGGACTTTGTCCCAGGTCTTGGGGAATATCACCAATTCCAGGTTGCCATGCAGATCCTCGAGTGTGACGAAGCCCATCATTTTATCGGATTTTGTTTTGTAGGGGCGCACAGCAACGACCATGCCAGCCACTCGCACCCGCTCATCATTGCTGGCATCCAACAGGCTGGCCGCGTTATGACTGACAGCTGAAGTAAGCAGCTCAGCGTAGGCAGATAACGGATGGTCTGACAGGTAAACGCCAATTAACTCGCGCTCCCAGCCTAGCGCTTCTTTGCGATCAACTTTGATGCCTGTGGGCAGCTGGATTGTTTCCGCCTGAACGCCAGTGCTGGCGCCAAATAACGAAAGCTGCCCGCTTTCTAACGAACGAAAGTGGCTGGCGCTGGCGGCGACAATGCGGTCAATGGATGCCAGCAGGGCAGCGCGATCGCCAAAACTATCCATGCCGCCTACTTTAATGAGACATTCCAGGGCCCGCTTTCCGCAGGTGCGCAGGTCAACGCGGCGGGCAAAATCGTTGAGATCACTGAAAGGTTTGTTATCCCGGCCAGTCACAATTAAGTCGGCGGGACCCTGTCCAACATTCTTGACAGCACCCATGCCAAAGCGAATGGCAGCCCGCTTGCCCGGGTTTTTGCCTGTAGTGCTAATATGTTCTTCGATGGTGAAATCGTACCCTGAGTAGCAGATGTCTGGTTGAAGCACGTCGATGCCCATGGCGCGAGAATCAGAGATATAGAGGGCGATTTTGGCGGCATCATCCTTGAAGACTGACATCAGCGCACACAGATATTCGGCGGAATAATGCGTTTTAAGATAGCCTGTTTGCACCGAAATCAGGCCATAATCGGCGGCATGGGATTTGTTGAAGCCATAACGGGCAAATTTTTCCCAGTCTTCAAAGATGGCTGTGGCCGTCTCCTTATTCATGATCTTTTCAGAAGCGCCTTTGATAAATTTATCTTTGTGCTTGGCAATTTTGTCTGCCTGCTTTTTGGATATGGCTTTGCGCAGATCATCAGATTCGGAGCGAGAGTAGCCAGCCAGGTCAACCGCGGCGCGCATGATTTGTTCCTGGTAGACCGGGATGCCGTAAGTATCGCTAAAGATCGGCTCCAGCGCGGGGTGACGGTATTCGATCATCTCCTCGCCGTGCATACGTTTGATATAGGATGGGATGAAATCCATTGGACCAGGGCGATACAGCGCCACCATGGCAATGATGTTATCGAGATTCTTGGGTTTCATCTCCACCACCCAGCGCGTCATGCCGGTGCCTTCCAGTTGAAAGATGCCTGCGGTTTGGCCACGTCCCATCATCTTGAAGGTTTCGGGATCGTCTGTGGGGATATTGTCCAGCGTGAATACAATATCATGGCGTTGTTTGATCAGGTCACAGGCGCGCGCCATGACGGTCAGTGTGGAAAGCCCGAGGAAATCAACTTTCAGCATTCCCATACTGTCAAGAATGCCCATTTCGAACTGTGTAACGGTTTTTACCGGTGATTCTTCTGAGCCAGATGTAGGCCGGTGGATGGGCAAATATTCAGTGATCGGTTTATCTGCAATCACCAGCCCGGCGGCATGCGTACCGGCATTTCGAACAACACCTTCCATGTGAATGGCGGTATCGACCAGGTTCTTAACCTTTGGATCAGAGTTGTAGGCGGCTTTGAAATCAGGTACTTCAATCAGGGCCTCGGAAAGCGACATGGGCTTTCCAGGGATATTGGGGAGAAGTTTGGCAATCTTATCCACCTCTGGGATGGAGATGTCCATTACGCGGGCGACATCACGCAATGCGCCGCGCGCGGCCATCGTGCCGAAGGTGATGATCTGGGCTACCTTATCATCGCCATATTTGCGGGCGGTATATTCGAGCATTTCAGAGCGGCGATCATCGCGGAAGTCCAGGTCAATATCAGGCATTGAGATACGGCCAGGGTTGAGGAATCGTTCAAACAGCAGTTGATGTTGAATGGGGTCAACCAGGGTAATAAACAGGCTGTAAGCCACCAGTGATCCAGCGGCAGAGCCGCGTGTGTTGTACCAAATCCCGTTTTCACTGGCGTAGCGGCATAGATCCCACACGATTAGGAAGTAAGCATCAAATCCCATCGTATGGATGACACTTAATTCAAAATCAAGGCGCTCCCGAATAACAGAATTGGTCTTTCGGTCCCCGTAACGTTTCTCGAGACCTTTCTCACACAGGTAAAGCAGGTAAGATTCGGCCGTGTAGCCTTCGGGTACGGCGAATTCGGGCAGGTGGTAGCCCTTGAAGCCCAAGTCTACCTGGCAGCGCTCGGCAATTTCAACGGTGTTGCTCAGCGCTGCGGGAATTTCAGCGAACAGGCGGCTCATCTCCTGTGGAGAGCGCAGGTAGAAAGTTTGTGAATCATAACGCATGCGATCCGGGTCGCTGAGCAGCTTGCCAGTCTGAATTGCGAGCAGAATGTCCTGATATTGGGCATCACTGGCCTCTATATAATGGACATCATTGGTCGCGACAAATTTGGCCGAATATTTGGCGCCCATTTCAACCAATTTTTTATTCAGCCCAACCAGCTCGGCGATATTGTGCTGCTGTAATTCAATGTAAAAACGATCCGGGCCAAAAACATCATAGTACCAGTTCATTTTGCGCACAGCTTCTTCCGGGTTTTCATCAAGCAGGGTGCGCGGGATTTCAGCCGACATACAACCGGAAGTGGCGATAAGCCCTTCGGCATGATCGGCGAGGAACTCATGGTCAATTCGGGGAAAATAGTAAAAACCGTTCATCTGGGCGGCAGAAGTAATCTTGAGCAGGTTTTTGTAGCCAATCTCATTCTCGGCCAGCAAGAGCAAATGGCTGGATTTTTTGTCCAGTTTCGAATCGCGATCTTGCATGCCGCGCGCCGCCATATATGTTTCCACGCCAATAATTGGTTTGATGCCTGCTTCCTGGGCTGCGTTGTAGAACTCCATCACGCCAAACATGGTACCGTGATCAGTAATGGCAAGCGCGGGCATTTCCATTTCTTTGGCGCGTTTGACCAGCTTCTTGATGTTCGAAAAGCCATCGAGAAGGGAATAAACGGTGTGGGTATGAAGGTGCACGAAAGATTCAGGCATGACGAATTAGTCCGGGTTCTTGTGGATACAAAGATTTTTGACAATGTTGGGAACAAGAAAAGACAGGCATATTGGTAGGCACCATGGATTGTATCTACCCTGTCTAGGTTGTATGTGCCTACTCATTTATTATAGCATCGCCATTGATAGCCTAACCTGACGATTGGCTTAAAATATCTCGAACAAAATTTCTCTTTTATATTGCCCCTGTCATAAAATGCGGTTTTCTACTTCAGCCAAAAACCGCATTTTTTTATGCATCGCGATGAATTATTTCCCAGGACGCCAGACGGGGTCAAAATCTACCTGGCTGGATGTGGTTAACCTTTGGGGAGAACCATCTGGAAGTGAGGCGATGTATACGTCCTGGTTGATACCATCGGTAGTTTCATAAGCCATCCACCTTCCATCGCTGGAAAAGCGAGCTTCGGCAACTGGCGGTTTAAAGGGAAGCCGTACCGTTTTGCCTGTGTTGAAAATGTAACTAAAAAGCGACGAGGGCGCGGTCAGTTCGTGGTTAGTTTCACTATACAGCATAGATAATCCATCTGGTGACCAGGCTGGCACATAATCCGAGAATGTTGAGCCAGTGCGCATCAGTTGTTTTTTATTATTGCCATCTGCTGACATGCTCCAAATCTGCAGTAGACCAATTCGTAGCACGGTATATGCAATCTGGCTTGAATCTGGCGACCACGCCGGGTAACGCGACTGCGGATTACTGCCTGGTGATGTCAGCTGTAATAGATTGGCATCGGCCAGGGTGTAAACATAGATTTGCATGGAGCCGTCACGACTGGATGTGAATGCAATTTTGGCCCCATCCGGCGACCAGGCGGGCTCAAAATCTCCCCTGGCTTTAAATGGTAACGGGGTGGTTGCCCCGCTCTCAACATCAAGAATATACAATCCCGATGAAAGATATTTGGATGATTTTTCTGTACACGGTGAAACATAAACAATCTGTTTTCCATCTGGTGACCAATCAAAACTGCAAGCGCCATTGGGGTTGCTGGTTATTGCGCGCAGGCCAGTACCATCGGCATTAATCAGAAAGATTTGCGCAACTTTATCCTGGATGGATGCAAATGCGATCTGTCCCCAACCGCCCCCTTGTGGTGTAGACTCTGGGACGGGAACCAGACTGGCGGGAAGTTCAGTAAATGTTGGCTGAGGCGTAATCGTAACGGTTTCAGTAGCGGTTGCCACCGGGCTGGGTGGGTTGGTGGGGGCTGTGGTAGGCAATAGGGTGATTATTAATGTGGATGAAGGCTTTGGCTCACTCGTGAAAGTTGGGGATGGCAGAATTGTAGGCGCCAACACTGGGTCTGGGATATTTATTTTAGTGAGTGTAAGAGTGGCGGCTGGGAATATTTTTGCCTGGATCAGCCCCCGGTTGGCAGGGTTGATCAGGATAATGCTAGCAGCGATCAACAGCAGCAGCACGAAAGTACTAAGCAAACGCCAAAACGAAACAGCCCGGGTAGAGGTTTTTTTCGATGAAGGTTGGGCGGAGGAGATTGGCGCAGTGAATTGATCGGCAGGGGACACTGATATCTGATCTGTAGATGAATCTCCAAGTAATGCCGCCTTGAAGGCTTCGGCGGATTGGTACCGGTTGGCTGAAGCTGTTTCGAGGGCTTTCTCAATGACAGTTGCAAGCCGAAGGGATATGTCTGGACGATGATTGCGTAGTGGCGTGAGGGTGAGACCATCTATTGCGCGAGCGAGGCTGTCTTCAGGAATGGACCCTGTAAGGATAGCGTAAATGGTGGCGCCAAGCGAGTAGATATCAGAGCGGGCATCGGTGCGGGCTGACCCATATTGTTCTGGAGGCGAATATCCGGGTGTCATGGCACGCGCGCCAGTCATGGTTTCCTCATGTTCCCAACCCATTTTGGCAAGGCCAAAATCGACCAGGTAGACATGCCCATCGGGCGTAATTTTTATATTGCCAAGTTTAATATCGCGGTGCAGAATAGGTGGTTTGCGGGAATGTAAATAGGCAAGTGCATCGCAGGCGGCGGCACCTATGTGAATTGCTTCTTGTTCTGAGACGGTACCGTTTTTTTCTATGATGTGACGCAAATCCTCACCCTCGATATAATCCATAATGAGGTATTGACCCATATCATCGATAACGAAATGATCGGTAACCCGTGGCAAATTAGGGTGACGGATGCCTGCTAAAATGATAGCTTCCATGCGGAATTGGCGGACATAATCGTCTGTTGTAAACAGATTCTCCTTAACCGCTACATCCACCCCCAAGCGTTCATCTGTGGCACGATAAACGGCCCCCATACCTCCGCGTCCAAGAATTTCTACCACGCGATAGCGGTTATAGAGTAAATTGCCTTCGCTCAGGGTCATTAATACACCAATCTACTTGTGAAAATATTATTTTGGTCTGCTGAAGAGAAATTCAAAATAAGCGGCCTTTTTGCCAGGATAGCAGAACCAGCTTACCAGGAATAGATTAAAAACAACCTCCCTGATGGGAGGTTGCTGCGGGCAGCTTATTTTTTAACCAATGGTCGCCAGACTGGATCAAAATCGGAGCCAGGGTCGGTTGTTAGTTGAAAGTGTGGCGATCCGGAAATGGGGGCAGAATAAATATCCTGATTTTCAGGTTTATCAATCCAGCTTTCAAATGCGATCAATTGACCGTCTGGCGAAATGCTGACATCAACAATCGAAAAAGTCCCATCCGTAATTTGAATTGCCTGCTTGGTAGCGCGGTTCTCGTAGCTAATGCCCATTAGCTTGGGTGGGGCAGTTCCTTCAAAATTGGTCTCAATAAAGTAAACCTTTTGCCCGTCAGGGGTCCATACAGGCAAAGTATCGAGCACCCTGTTGCCGCTCTGAACAAGCTGGGTATACTGTTTGCTCTGGTTGGCATCGCCATCCGTCGTAAACCAAATCTGTGAAACGCCTTGCCGCTTGAGAACATAAGCAATCTGTGAACCAAAGGAATTCCAGGCTGGCTGACGAGCGTAAACCCCGGTAAAAATATTCTGCGCCTTGGTAAGACGAGTTTCCTGTCGGGTATCCAGGTTAATCATGTATATTTCCATATAGCCGTCGCGCAATGAAGTAAACGCAATACGCTTACCGTCAGGTGCCCAAGCTGGCTCGAAATCGCCGCCAAGGCTGGGCGGCAGGGCTGTATTGGTATTGGTGGCTAAATCAACGATATACAAACTGGAGCCCTGATAGGTATCCTTTTTTTGAAGACACGGGGTAACATACACAATTTTCATACCATCTGGTGACCAGTCAGGTTGACAGGCACCTTCGGTCTGTTTTGTAACCTGGCGAACATTGCTGCCATCTGCGTTCATAATGTAAACTTGAGGATTACCTGTACGGGTCGAAACAAAAGCAAGTTCACCAGAGCCTCCCCCCATGGGCGTTGCTGTAGGGAGTACAGGCGTAGGCATTAAAGTAGGCAGCGGTGTAGCGGTATTTGTTTGTGTTGGAACAGGTGAAGGCGGAACATTGGTTTGTGTCGGTGTGAGTTCTGGAGCCTCGGTGGCAGCTGCGCCTGATGGAATTACGCTGCTCAGGAAGGTGCGAAAGGAGAGATTATTATTCCAGGCTAACCAGCCAAAGACCAGTGCCAAGATCAATGCAACCCAACTCCCTAATCCGGCGAAACGACGCATTCGTCGTCGGAAGCGAGTGGTGGCAGCGTTAAACACCTCAACAAGCGAATTCGCTGGCGCAACCGCAGCCTGCCTGGCGCTTGGGACTTGCGGCGTTGCCGGTTCTGCCGGTCCTTCAGGGGGTGGCTGAACGCTTATGTTTAAATCTAATTCGGTGAAACGCTGGGTTTTGGAGCTTGAATTAAGCAATCCTCGGCGGAACTCGTCAGCAACCTGGAAACGGTCGTCCGGGTAGGCCTCCATGGCTTTTTCTATGGCACTGGCAAGACGGCGCGAGATGTGAGCATTATGTTTTCGAATTGAGGTGAGTTGGA
Source organism: uncultured Anaerolineae bacterium (assembly GCA_903846015.1). Classification (GTDB taxonomy): domain Bacteria; phylum Chloroflexota; class Anaerolineae; order Anaerolineales; family Villigracilaceae; genus UBA5195. The sequence continues at coordinate 7,886 of CAIMZS010000630.1, forward strand.
CATTATCCATCACCCTTCCAAGGCCATCCTCAGGAATTACTCCTGTAAGTGCGGCGTATAAAGTGGCACCCAGAGAATAAATATCAGAGCGGGGATCGGTGCGAGCCGTGCCATATTGTTCCGGTGGTGAATAACCAGGGGTCATTGCGCGCGCGCCAGTCGTAGTGGTTTGACTGCCGTGTACCAGCTTTGCCAGACCAAAATCGACCAGAAAAACTTCCCCTTCGGGTGTAATTTTTATATTACCGGGCTTGATATCACGGTGTAAAACCGGCGGTTTGCGGGTATGCAAATAAGCAAGAGCATCGCAAACCGCCGCGCCGATCAAAATGGCGTCTTCTTCGGGGATGGTTCCCAGGCGCTCCATGCGTTGGCGTAGATCTTCCCCCTCAATATAGTCCATGGTAAGGTACTGCCCCTCGTCGCCCATGACAAAATGGTCTGTCACACGAGGCAGGTGTTGGTGACGAAGGCTCGCCAAAATTACAGCTTCAAGCCGGAACTGTCGAGAATACTCATCCGTTGTAAATAAATTCTCTTTAATTGCGACTTCTATCCCCAAGTTCTCATCCAGGGCGCGATAAACAGAACCCATGCCTCCCTGGCCCAGGATATCGATAATACGGTAACGCCCGTTTAAAAGGGTTCCTTGTTCAAGGGTCATTTTTTATTCAGAGCCCAATACAGTAGGTGCAAATTCCAACCTTTCGATTATATCAAAGGATAAGAACAATCTATTAAGTGACGAGTGTTCAATAGCTGATATCAGGATGAAATAGTCCGGTTTTTTGCGGATGATTTTCATAACCTGTTGCGAATACGTGTCGCTATTTTTTTGCCAGGTTGAGTTTTTGGAACAGCCAGGGAGCGCCGGCCGAAATCCATAACCCGATCAGCGCATAGCGTACATAGCGCAGAAAATAGGGGATAAAGGCATTACCGCTCGGGGAGATGATACGTAATCCAATATAAAGGATGAGTACACCCAAAAGCCCGGGCACAAAACGGGCGCAGCGCTGCCAAAGCGTTCCGCTAGCCGTATAGCCTCCACGCGAATTTATCCAGGCCAGGCCAGCCAACATTCCAAACAACACTGCAGCGGATGTGACCGTACTTTCTAAAGTGACTGGCGCAGGAGGGGTGTTCGACCCGGCCTGCAAAGCGTTGGCCATCCATTCAGCAGGCAGTACCCAGCCACGCAAAGTTCCAAAAGCAAGTGAGCCAATAACGAGCATGATCATCGATAGAGCAAAAGCCAGGCCAATCTGTTGTCCAAGCGATTTATTTTTTGCCCACAGCGCAATGGCATCCCACCACCGCAGGAATCCCCACAACACGAATGCGCCTATGGCCCAGCCAAGCAGGACATCATGCGGAAAGTGAACTGCCAGGTATAAGCGGGAAATTCCGATCATGAAAATAACAAAAATAGCCACCCACCAGGCCCACCGGCGCTTGATCTGGGCTGCTGCCATGCCCCACAATCCAGTTGCGATCTGGGCATGACCGGAAGGAACCCCAAAAGATGTCTCAGCTGCCAGTGCCTTTACCTGTGTGCTGACCCAATAGGGACGTGGTCCATGAAAAGTCAGTTTAAGGATGTCATTGATACCACCGGTGAATAAAACGATAACGCCAATGCGCATGCCCATGCTGGCATCAACACACCAATAGACAAGTGGCAAAACAACCAGGAAGAATTCTTCGGAGCCGAGAAAAGTAAAAAATTTCATTGGCGCAACCAACCAGCTTCCCATCGCCTGAAGCCAGATGATAAAAGTGATACCGATATTCCAGATCGTTTCCATTTTTAAACCTCCACAGTTATGATTGCCGCAGATATCATTTTATCAATTAGGGTTCGGTTAAAAAAAATAATCAAACGATAGCAAGGGTTGTTTGAAGAGAAATATCTGCCACTACCTCTTATTTGGAATATTTTCCATTTAAGAACACTTAGGATCTTCCCGAAATCGCGAGATTGTCAATTGACGAGTAGAATACTAATATTGTACACTCATTAGTATGAAAGCTAATCTAAATTCCCGCTGGGATTGGCCAGCCGCTATATTATTGATCGTGATGGTATTTACCGCTGCTGCCCGGTTGATAACGACCAATTGGACACCAGACTTGAGTTATGTGGGGTTGCTTACGGTAATTGGTTCTGTCTTGGGTCTGACTTTGGGTTACAGCAGGTTCAAGCGGGCAGCGCTTTTTGGGTTCGTTAGCGGATATTCACTGGTGATTATTCCGTTGCAATTGTCCAGGATGATTACCGGTGAGAATACAGCTATTGGTCAGCTTGCCAGTCTGGGGGGCAGGTTTACGGCATCCCTTGTTTTTTTATTCAGTGGCAAAGCAATCGAAGACCCTTTATTTTTCGTCACCTTGATGGCGATCTTGTTCTGGGCGATCGGTATTTACAGTGGCTACCGTCTGGTTAGATACCCGGCTGTTTTGGCGGTTATGCTGCCATCCACCCTGCCGATTATGGTCATCCAATACTATGATAGTTATAAAGCAGAACGGATATGGGGGCTGGCCCTTTACTTTTTCGTGGCGCTGTTACTTACCGGACGGATGAACATGCTTAATGCGCGGCAGCGATGGCAAGAGCAAAACATTGCCGCAGGGAGTACCCCAGAATTTGATCTGAACAAGTATATTGTGATTGCATCCGCTGTCATCATCTTAATGGCATGGACGCTGCCGGCTCCAGCAACCATCTTGCCGGCCGCGGCGGGTGTATGGAAGAATTTAAATCAACCCTTTGAAGGTGTACGTCAGCGCATTAATGATATGTTGGCTGCATTACATGGGGGTAGCAATCCCAACACAGCTTCAGAGTTATACGGGTCAACAATGGACCTGGGACGCACTGTTGGAAGCGGAACAAATGAATTGTTTAATGTGCATGTTCCGCAAAACAATTTACCGCGCTTGTATTGGCGTTTGAGAATCTATTCTATTTATCAAGATGGGAATTGGCAGGCTGCCAGCAGCGAGACCACCATCTTTAACCCGGGTCAGGGTAGCATTGTACGAAATGACATCATGCAATCCCCCACTGGTGAGTTTACCTTTACATGGCAAGCCGACCGAAGTCGTCTTCTGGCAACTCCGTCGCTGCCGGTGTGGGTCAGCCGTACTGGTACGTTTCAAACTCCAATTAAAAAGGAAGCAGGGATTATTGACCCCTTGAGTTGGAATGTATCGCCAGATATTCAAACTGGCGACCAATACAAGGTGCTTGCCCTGTTATTAAGCCCTTCACGTAAAGAACTGCGCAATGCCAGCGACGAATACCCACAATGGATAAAAGATCAATATTTGCAAATCCCAGAAAGTATCTCGGCGGATTTCGCAAAACTTGCATCACAAATCACCAATGGGAAGGCAACTACTTTCGATAAAGCCGATGCCATTACCGAATATTTGCGCCAAAACATTAGTTACAGTGAAACAATCCCATCCCCACCCCCTGGCGTGGATCCGTTAAGCTGGTTCATCCTGGTCTGGAAAAGCGGTTTTTGCAATTACTATGCCAGTGCTGATGTATTATTGCTGCGCTCACAAGGTATACCTGCGCGTATGGTCGTTGGATATTCTCAGGGAAAAAGCGGTGACTTTGGAACTTATAGTGTGCGCGGAATGGACGCTCATGCCTGGCCTGAGGTCTATTTTCCAGGTATTGGTTGGGTGGAGTTTGAACCTACCGTGACGCAGGATGCCCTGATCCGGCCTGACGGGGATGATGTTGCCCAGGAGCCATCCCAGCAGCATACGCTTGGTGGTGGCATTAACGGTGTCGAAAGAACAGGGCATGAACCTGTAGATCCGGAAGGTATTTCCAGTGCGAACGCAAATACATTTCTGGGGTTTGGGTTGGGAACATGGCTGTGGATTATCGTTTTTATGGTTTTCATAACCTCGGCGGTTTTTTGGGGTTGGAAATTACATAAGCGTCAATCGTTTAATCGAAGGCTGCCGCTTGCTGTCAAAGCTATTTACAATCATTATCATCTTAAAAGCTCACCCTGGTTGGAAAACTGGTTGCGATGGGGCGAAGTTAGTAGCGTGGAACGCGCCTTTCACTCCATCAATCAATCATTGGCATGGCTGAATAAACCTCAACCGATCCATGCCACCCCGACAGAACGCGCACAACTCCTGAAAGACCTGGTACCAGATGCATCTCAGGAAATCGACAGGTTGATTACGGTGCTTGAGCAAACGGTGTTTGGTTCGCACCCGGAAAGCTCAGATACGACAAGTGCGCTGCGAATGGGATGGAAAATCAGATTTTTCACCCTGCGTGCGATCTTGCTAAGCAGATTTTATAAGTGACCAAATGCGGAGAGATAACAATGACCAATAACCTTTCTGTGAGTGTAGACCAGCAAATAAAATTATTAGGTCAGACTGTTGCGCATATTCGTTCGTCGATTCTACCTGTGCGTGCTAGTTTGCCACCAAACACTTTGGAGGAGCTTTCGCAACTGGAAAACCGCCTGTTCAATGTGGCGCGCGAAGTTACGGCTTTCTCAGAAGAACGCAAAAATCTGATTGCATTGACCGAAATTGGACAGGTGATTAATTCATCATTGGAATTGGATGAAGTTCTGCGGATTGTGATGGACAACATTATCAAATTGACTGAGGCCGAGCGTGGTTTCTTGATGTTGCGCGACGAAAGCAACCGGATGTCTACCCGTGTTGCGCGCAACTGGGAACAAGAGTCGCTTAATCAAAGTGAATATGCTGTCAGCCGTACCGTAATCGAGCGCGTGATCGAGACCGGGGAATCAATTTTAACTACCAACGCTCAGCAGGATCCACGCTTTGGTGGGCATGAAAGCATTATCGCATTTAACCTGCGCTCCATTTTATGCGTACCACTTAAGGTGAAGAACGATTTGATTGGGGTCATTTATACCGATAATCGCATCCGTTCTGGCATATTTACAGAATCGGAACGCGATTTGCTAGGCGCGTTCTCAAACCAGGCTGCCATCGCCATCGACAATGCGCGGTTGTTTGCATCGCTGCGGCGTTCGCTGGCCGAAGTAACCGAACTAAAGAACTTGATGGATAATATTTTTGCGTCCATTGCTAGCGGCGTCATTACCGCAAATATCGAAGACATGGTAACGCTTTGCAACCGGGCAGCAGAAAACATCATTGGTCAGACCTCGCAGCAGATTATCGGGCAGAAGCTGGAGCATGTGCTGCCTTCGATTGCGGATAATATTCTGCCCCAGGTAGCCAACATTCGTGATCGTGACACCGCCATCACTGATTTGGAGATCAGCCACTCTCTTCCACTTCGCGGTTTGGTGGATTGGCGGCTTAATATGTCACCGCTCAAAGATGCCAACCAGACTACTCAGGGCGTAGCCATTGTTCTGGATGACTTGACTGAGCGTAAACGCCTTGAGGCTCAACGTAAATTATTTGAGCGCATGGTTTCCCCTGCAGTTATCCAGCAATTAGACCCGAACAGTCTGGCCTTGGGCGGAAAACGGATTGACATCACGGTTTTATTTGCGGATATTCGCGGATTCACAAGCTACAGCGAGAATATGTCGCCAGAGCAATTGGTCTCGGTATTGAACCGATATCTCGCAGCTGGGGCAGAAGCTGTGCTGGATGAAGAGGGCACGGTGGATAAATTCATGGGCGATGCGGTCATGGCCTGGTTTAATGCTCCCTTGCCACAGGCAGATCATACCCTGCGGGCGGTTCGCGCCGCGCTGAGGCTGCGCGAAAGGGTTCAACAATTACATACCATTCTTCCACCAGAAGCGCAGTTGGCTTTTGGCGTCGGCATTCACTGTGGTGATGCGATTCTGGGACTGATTGGCACTGAGAAACGGTTGGAATATACCGCTATTGGCGACAGTGTTAATACCACCAAGCGCTTGCAGGAAAACGCCGGAAAAAATCAGATTGTGATCAGTGGATTGGCTTATGAACGTGTAAAAGACTTGATTAATGTAGCCCCGATGGATGCGATGACGGTTAAAGGTAAACGCGATCCGATCCCCGTGTATGAAGTCTTGAGCTTGAAATAGTTGTTTGGTAAAAAAAACGCCTTCACAGGCGTTTTTTTTTATTACCAGATGCGGCTGATGAACTGCACGATGTGTTCAAGGCCGCGGTCAATCGGACCTGTTTCAATGAACTCGTGGGTGGTATGTGCCCCACCTCCGTTCGTCAGGCCAAGCACCAGGGCCGGATAACCTTTACTCAATGGGATATTCGCATCGGTTGAACCAACCGTCATAATTGGTTCAAAACCTTGTTCGCGCAGGCATGATCGCGCCAGGCGAAATATCGAATGGTCAGGAGATAACTCGCCTGCCGGACGCTGGCCGATAATCTCCATTTCGATAGTCACGCCTCGTTTTTCTGCCAAATCAAGTATGTTCTTTACCTGATGAACTAATTGTGAAAGCGATGCCTGTGCATCTGAGCGTAGATCGAGTTCCATCCATGCATCGGCAGCGATTGTGTTGATACTTGTTCCACCGCCAATGCGGCCAACATTGAAGGTCGTGTGCGCTTTGACGTCAACCAGTTGTATGGATGTAATGTTTTCGATCAAGGAGGCAAGCTCGTGAATGGCGGATGGACGACCAAAATCGATCCATGAGTGCCCGCCAGGACCGTGCACGGTGATCTTATAGCGCATCACACCAATAGCTCTGTAATAAACGTGTCCAAGCGCCATACCTTCGATGACCAAATATGCCTTTGGCGCGGACCCGAAGCGTTCAACCACGGTTTTCATGCCGCGTAAATCGCCTAATCCTTCTTCGCAGGTATTGGCGATGAACCACACATCGCCTGGCAGACTGCGGCCATGTTCTTGCAGGCGCCAAAACAGCCCTAGCAAACCCGCCACACCAAGCGAATTGTCACCGATGCCTGGGCCAAACACACGCGCGCCTTCACGGTGGCAGGTCAGATCGGTATTCAACGGAAAAACTGTATCAAGATGGGCAGAAACGATCAACGGGGCCCCTGACCCATTTCCAGGTAAGCGCGCCAGTACATTGTTTGCAGAGTCTATGTGAATATCTGTCAGAAAATCGGATGCACCCCGAAATAGGCTCTGAACAAATTCGGCCCGAGCGGTTTCTTCAAAGCTGGGGGCAGGGATCTGCTGAATTTGAATTGCAAGGTCAACAAGTCGATTGATCATATCTTGCTCCACGTTTATAGTTGGTGGACGAGATTTGCGAGCGATTGCAGGCGCGCTTGGGCCAGTCCTGGCATGGCGTCCAGTAAGTAGAAAGCACCAGAGCCCTCTATGCAAAACGAAGCTGAAATATTACCGTGCATGGTCGCGAACAATGGGTCGCGGGTAGCAGCGTACCCCACCAAAAAACCGCCGCAAAAAGCATCGCCCGCACCGGTGGGATCGACAAGCCGTGAGGGGTAGCCCGGTACTTCCCATTTCCTGCCACTGGAGCGCTCGTAAACAAACTGACCACGACCGCCGCGTTTGATCACGATTACATCACACCCAAAACTTGCCAGGGTGGCGGCCATTTCCCACAGGTCGTTGGTTCGCCCCCAAAAAAGATTGCGAATCTCTTCTTCAGATGGCAAAAATGCGGTAATACCCTGTAAAAGTGAACGTAAGTCATCAATAAAGCTGGCGTTCATATAACTCGGACCGGGATCAATCGTGACAATGGGTACGCCAGCATGCCGGAATGCCGGAGCAAGTTGGGAATGGGTAAGCAGATCAAGTGGAGCGATATGTACTGCCTTGGCTACATAATATTCAGAAGGGATATCAGACAGTTTGGGAGAATCTGGGTTTGACCGGGCGCGGTTGTCCTGGTCTGCCGATGGCTGCTGGTAACCGAGCAATCCCTTTGGAAACGGCAGGCCCATGCGCACAAAATGAGATACAGGATTGGAGCGTTGGAAGTCCTGCGAATCGGTGTAGGCCATGAAGGTACGCAAATCTAGTGGGCCTGGAATGATCTTGATGCCCCTGGGGTCCAGCCCCTTTTGTTGAAATAGCTTGAGCCATTCGTGAGGATAATTCTCGCCAACACGTGCCAATAGACTGACAGCATCCACCCACAATCGTGCGCCGGATGCGGCATACAGCAAATTACCTCCGGGAGTATCCAATTGGGGGCGACCCTCAGGATGTAAAAGATATTGGCGACGCAACTGCCCGGCAAAAACAAGTGAGTAATCCATGGAATGTGGAAGGCCTATTCCGCAAAGATTTTTTCTGCTGCGGTTGCTTGCATTGAATCAAGGGGGAAGAATGTGGTGAAAATACTGCCTTTGCCTTCGGCGCTTTCGAGCCAAATACGTCCGCCATGCATTTCCACCATCATCTTGGCAACCGAGAGTCCCAGCCCCATGCCACCATGCTTACGGGTAAGGTGAGATTCCACCTGGTAGAAACGCTCGAAGATGTGAGGGATATCCTTGGTGGGTATACCGATACCATCATCGATAACCACCACCTTGACGTATCCAGGTACTTGCTCGGCCACCACAACGACATGCCCATCTTGATTGGTGAAGGTGATCGCGTTTTTGATGATATTAAAAATAGAAATCCCAATTTTTTCCGCATCACCATCGACTATCAGATCAGATTCATCGATATCGAAATCCAGACTGATATTTTTCTTTTTGGCTTCAACGCGCAGAGTTTCAACAATCTCCAACACCAGGCGGCGCACTGAAACCGTTTTGCGGCGTACCACAGCCGTACCAGTTTGGGCATTATTAACACTGGACGTGTTTTCGATGATTTCTTTCAATCGCATGGCATTCTTAATGATTATATCGAGCTGCACGTAATATTTTTTGTCCACCATTTCGCGCAAAAAAAAGGAGTGACCCAAAATCAATCCTAAAGGTGTGCGCAATTCGTGAGATGTGATGGCAATAAAATCATTCTTCATTTTATCGAGACGAATTGCTTCGTTTTGGGTTTTTTCAATCATAGTTTGCAAGCGAGCGTTTTGAATAGCAAGGGCAGCTTGCCCGGCAAGTATCTCTAGGATTGTAGCGTCATCACCGTTATAATCAAGCATGCCTTTTTTATTGACTGCTTCTATAACGCCCAGCGCTTCACCACGGAACAAGATGGGGCAGGCTAGTAACGAGCGTGTCTTGTAACCAGTAACTTGATCTGTATTTTTGAAATGCTGATCAGATTCGGCAACATCCCGAATGGAAACGGTTTGTTTCTGACGAAAGGCCAACCCGGCGATACTGGCATCGATCGGCACAGGAATGGTGATTAGGATTTTCCTTTCCGGATGGCTGGCCAGAAAACGTAAATTTTGACTTCCATTTTCCAGTTCGAGGATGGATGCAGTTTCGGAATCGGTCAAATCAGTGACTGCTTTCAAGATGGACTGTGAAACAGAATACAGGTCAGCCGCACTGCTGAGCTCGCGGCTAATCTGGGTGAGATGTTCCAGGTGAAGTGATTGGTTGTCCATATCGATGAAAGTCGGATAGATTTGGATAGCAGAATGCATTAAGATTATACTGCCATTCAACAAAGACCCATGTTGTTACGGGAATTTCTCGATCGCTTGATACACTAATAATGATTAAGAGTTGTACGGTCCCGTGCAGGGACTGGGTCCGCAGTCTAATAAATTAATTGTCAGGAGAAAACGCAATGAGTAAGAATAAAGTCCGAGTAGCGATTATAGGTGTTGGCAACTGTGCATCCTCGCTGGTACAGGGCCTGGAATTTTATAAGAACACCCCCGATAATGCCACCGTCCCTGGATTAATGCATGTTAATCTGGGTGGTTACCATATCAGCGATATCGAAATTACCATGGGTATCGATATTAACGTGACCAAAGTTGGCAAGGATATATCCGAAGCCATTTTTGCCGAACCCAATAACACTTTCAAATTTACAGAAGTACCGAACATGAACGCCCCAGTTGTTCGCGGGATGACGCATGATGGGCTGGGAAAATATCTTTCGCAAGTAATTGTCAAAGCACCTGGCCCAACAGCTGATATCGTAAGGTTGCTTAAAGAAACCAAAACCGATGTGGTTGTTAGTTATTTGCCAGTCGGCTCGGAAATGGCGACCAAGTGGTATGTTGAACAGATCATCGAGGCAGGCTGTGCTTTTGTTAACGCTATCCCGGTCTTTATTGCTTCGTCTGAGTATTGGGGCAAGCGCTTCAAAGAGGCTGGGCTGCCAATCCTGGGTGATGATATCAAGAGTCAGGTTGGGGCGACCATTTTACACCGGGTGCTGACAAGCTTGTTTGTTGACCGTGGTGTGCGAATTGACCGTACCTACCAGCTCAATTTCGGCGGCAACACCGACTTCATGAATATGCTTGAGCGCGAGCGGTTGGAAAGCAAAAAAATCTCGAAGACTGGTGCGGTGACCAGCATGATCCCGTATGATCTGGGCGCTAACAATATCCACGTTGGCCCTTCAGACTATGTGCCGTGGCTGACCGACCGGAAATGGTGCTATATTCGCATGGAAGGCACCACCTTTGGCAATGTGCCGCTCAACCTGGAAGCCAAACTGGAAGTGTGGGACAGCCCCAACTCGGCAGGTGTGATCATCGATGCGGTGCGGTGCGCCAAATTGGCACTTGACCGCGGCATGAGCGGTCCAATTGTTGGCCCATCGTCTTATTTCTTCAAGACCCCTCCAAAACAATTTAAGGATAACATCTGTCGCGATATGACCGAAGCTTTTATCAAAGGCGAGGATAGCAAGTAGGCAGTGATTAGTTTAGTGTAAAAACGTGTGGATGTTCGCCTCGGCGGGCATCCACACGTTTTATAGGTTAAAATCAAAGACATGATCCGAAAAACTTTTTTCACGACCGTTGCGATAACCATCCTCATCGTACTATTAAGTGCCTGCGCATCTTCTGCCACCCCGCAGCCCACACCAGATATGAACGCTGCGCTCACACAGGCCGTTGCCACTATTTTCGCAGGTGGAACAGAAACCGCTCAGTTCGTTCCGCCAACGGCAGTTCCGAGTGAAACTCTCACACCAGCCCCAACGGCAGTGCGAACACCGCCTGCCCTGCCAGATGCGTTTGTCTCATCGAAGCTCAATCCGCTCGATATACCACATGGCTACATTCAGGATACTTGCCAGGCGCTTAAATCCAAATGGGACCCAAATAACGCTGCGCCTGGCACGCTTATCATGCCGATCATGTTCCACTCGATCACAAAGGGTGATGTGACCATCGCAAATCAAATCAGCATCAAAGAGTTTCGCTTGTTAATGAAGGATCTGCATGAAATGGGATTCCAAGCCATCGATATGCAGCAGGCTGCCGATTTTCTGTATAAAAACGCAAAAATTCCCCAGCGCTCAGTGCTGCTGATTGTTGATGACCGCCATTATCGTCAGTATTTCGATACGACATTCAAAGATTTCTTTGATCAATGGGGTTGGAAAGTCATCAATGCCTGGATCAGTCATCCAGACACATTGCAGCAATTATGGGATGAAAATGCCGCGCTTGAAGCTGAAGGCTGGGTGGACCATCAGTCGCATGGTGTCATTCACAATATCAACATGAATGACGGCTCAAGTGACGAGTTTTTGAAGGGCGAACTGCAGGGTTCAATCGATGCGATAAAACTGCATTTCAATAAGACGCCCATCGCCATTATCTGGCCCGGGGGCGATTTTGGCTTGCGCCCGGTGCAGGCCGCCCGATCGTATGGCTACCAGGTAGGTTTTACCATTAACCCCCGCGGCCCAATTATGTTTAACTGGGTACCGCAATCCAACGGCGAAGATGCAATGCGTCCAAGTTATATCGCCGAAGGTCCCGCTGGTGATCCTTTGATGACACTGCCGCGCTATTGGGACACCGATGCTCGCGCTCATCTCGATACCGTACGTACCATCGGGAACGAGGCCGGCGCCTATGCTCAAGAGAACAAGGCGACTGAGTTGGAATACTTCGATATTATGTGCGCACCAAAGTTCGGGCCATTGCCAACACCCTGAACACCTGGAATAATGATGAGTGCTCTGGCAACCCATATTTACTCGCGTCTATCTTTTTTAGGATATAAGATGAATCCATCGTGTCTTTTCTGTAAAATCGCAGCCGGACAGGCGCAGGCCAATATCGTTTACCAGGATGAATTGGTTACCGCATTCAGAGATATTCATCCTGTGGCCCCCACGCACGTGCTGATCGTACCGAATAAGCATATCCAATCGGTGAATCAGGCCGAATTGGATGATGAGCACATCCTGGGTCATCTATTTACGACTGCGCGTAAAATTGCTGAAATAGATGGAATTTCTAATGGTGGTTACCGCGCCATCGTCAATACAGGTGTAGATGGCGGGCAGACAGTTTTTCACCTGCATATGCATGTAATCGGCGGGCAACGCATGCAGCACCCGATGGGATGACAATGGCAATTTCTGAACGGCAAAAACGTTGGAAGCACGATAATACCCTGACTCCTGAAAAAATTATCCTGGCGCGCCTGGTGCTTCAGGATGTGCGCCAGGGCAAAGCTGTGCTGGATGCTTTACGTGGCTATCCACAACCCGGGGGTGGCGTCTTGAGCAAAGCGGCGCTGGTGGCAGCTTATAACGAGATGATAGCTGCTGGCGAGATGGCAGTGGACACAGCCTTGTTGGAAAAAATTCGTATGAAGCCGGTTCGAACATTATCGGGCGTGACGACAGTCACAGTGCTTACCAAACCCTATCCCTGCCCTGGTAAGTGTATTTTTTGCCCAACCGATGTTCGTATGCCTAAATCTTACCTGCCAGATGAACCTGGAGCAATGCGCGCATTGCAACATAATTTTGACCCGTTTACACAAGTACAATCGCGCATTATTGCCCTTGAATCGCTTGGCCATCCAACTGATAAGATCGAGTTGCTTATCCTGGGAGGTACATGGAGCGCATACCGCCGGGATTACCAGGAATGGTTTGTCAAGCGTTGTTTTGATGCAATGAACGAAACAGATCCCGTGCAGAAGGATTTTTTGCAAAGGGATGAAGTCGTAAACCCAGGTGAGCTTGCAAAAGCCCAGGCGCTCAATGAAAATACAGCGCATCGTAATGTGGGGCTGGTTATCGAAACCCGTCCGGATGAGATCACTGCCGGTGAGTTGGCATGGTTGCGCTACCTGGGGGTCACAAAGGTGCAGATGGGTGCTCAAAGTTTGGATGACCGTGTCCTGGAAATGAACAAACGTGGGCATACTGTCGCTGCAACGCGTAAAGCCGTGGCGCTGCTGCGCGTGGCCGGATTCAAGATTGTGTTGCATTGGATGCCCAATCTGTATGGGGCGACACCTGCAAGCGACCGGGTAGACTTTTCCCGGCTGTGGGATGGCATTTGCCCTGACGAGATCAAAATTTACCCCAACCAACTGCTTGCCAACGCCGAGCTTTACCAGGTCTGGCAGCGCGGCGACTATACGCCCTACACTACTGAGCAACTCATCGAGCTGATCGTTGATGTCAAGCCCGGCATACCTCGTTATTGCCGGGTAAACCGGGTTATCCGTGATATTCCATCGACCAATGTTGTTGAAGGTAACAAGCGCACCAGCTTGCGCATGGATGTGCATGCCGAATTGAAGCGGCGCGGAACAAAGTGTAACTGTATTCGCTGCCGTGAAGTGCGTGGCAGTAATGTGGATCCATCCCGCTTACGGTTGGACGATCTGGTTTATGCCGTGGGCGCTGCCGATGAGCATTTTCTTTCCTACGTTACGCCGGATGACAGTATCGCCGGGTTCCTGAGGTTATGTCTGCCTTCTCAGACGGAAGCGGATGCTTTCAACTTCTTCCCCACTGAAAGCGAATTGAGCGAATTGGCGGGAGCCGCTCTGATCCGTGAAGTGCATGTTTACGGGCAATCACTGCCAGTGGGCAGTGATACAACCGGTGCGACACAACATACTGGCATCGGGACAAAACTGCTCTTAGAAGCTGAAAACATTGCGCGCGCAAATGGCTTCAAAAAAATGGCTGTCATCTCCGCGATTGGCACGAGAAAATACTATCTCGAGCGCGGTTTTGAGCGCGGAAATCTGTATCTCATCAAGCAGCTGCCCACGGGTGATTAATTGGATAAGTTGCTGCTTCTTTTTTGGACTTTTCTGAAAATAAACCTGCTGAGCACATCCGGTCCTGCCTCAGTAGGGCTATTGTACAAAGAGGCGGTGGGGCATTTCTTAACAGAGCAGCAATATATTCAGGCAGTCGGTTTTTCCACACTTCTACCGGGGTCCGATGCGCTTCAGTTAGCTATGTTCGTAGGGTTTACCGTGGCAGGCGTCCCAGGTGGTACCGTGGCTTTGATTGGCGCAATCCTACCCCCAACCATCCTGATGTTCGGGGTTGTTTCCATGTTGCACCGTATTCGGCGTGAAGCATGGGTGGGTAGTTTCGTGGAAGGTCTGACACCGGCCGTGGCTGTATTAATGTTGTTTGTAGCCTGGAAAATATTCAAAGGTGGTAGTAGCGATTTGGGTTGGCAAACTTTACTGATTGGCGGTATAAGCCTGGCGGCATTATTGTTCGAGGTGCCAGCTCCGTTGGTTATCCTGGCAGCCGGTTTGATTGGAATGTTCGTTTATCGGTGAGACAATCTATGAAATTTTCAGTTTGGCTGAAACTGTTTTGGATGTTCCTTAAGGTAAACTTGCTGACTACATCTGGCCCGGCATCTGTAGGATTGCTCTATAAAGAATCGGTCGGAACAATCATGAGCGAGTCGCAATTTGTGGAAGCGGTTGGTTTGTCTAATGTACTGCCTGGTAGCGAAGCGCTTAAACTGGCTATGTTCGTAGGCTTTGCGGCTGGAGGACTGCCAGGTGTCATCACTGCTATCTTCGGGGCTGTGCTGCCTCCCACTGTCATCATGCTGACGGTGGTTTCGCTCTTGCAGCAATTCCAGGGCCAGGAGTGGATGGACCATTTTATAAAGGGGATGTCGCCTTCGGTGGGTGTTTTAATTGCGCTCGTATCCTGGAAAATATTCCGTTCAGATGCCAGTAAATCGATTGGCCGGCGGGCACTTACGATTGCGACACTTGCTTTTATTGCGCTATGGTTTGACTTGCCATCTCCGCTGGTGTTGTTCGCGGCGGGATTACTTGGAGTGATATTATTCAGATGAAACCAAACCTGATTATCTTTACCAATGGCTATGAAGGCACCTGGCCTTCAATCGAATATGGGGCCTGGATTGCACAAAACATGCGTACCAGCCTGACTCTGGTGGGGGTGGTCGAATCTAACGATGCAGAACACCCGGTGGAAGAAATCTTTAGCCAGGCTGTCTCCTTATTTCAGGAAAACCAGATCGATTATTCTCTTGAACTTGAAAAGGGGCCAGCTGAAGCAGTCATCATCCAAAAATCTGACCGCGATGCCGGACAAATGCAGATCTTTGGTCCTTTTGGTAGGCCGCCGATCCGGCGCATCATGGTTGGAAATTCATTCCGCCATTTGATGGCGGCAGTTAAGGCGCCCATTTTGTATGTGCCAGTGATGCGTATGCCGATCAAAAAGGTGCTGATTTGCATGGGTGGCCTGGGTTATACGATCACAGCCGAACACCTTGGTTTACGGGTGGCACAGATGGCCGGGGCAGCCGTTACTCTGTTGACAGTTGTTCCCCCCATCAGTCTGGATTATCCTGAAGCCCGAAAAATTCGAGATAACTGGAAAGACCTCGCGAATACGGATACATTAACTGGGCGCAGCCTGCGTGAGGGTATCGAAAATGCTCAGAAGACAGGTCAGGAGGCCAGGGTTATAGTACGTCATGGAAATATTGTTGAACAAATACTGGCAGAGGCAAAACGAGAAAGCTATGATTTGATCTGCATGGGTTCGCAGTACTCAGCTCATGGTCTGCGACAGTTATACACCCCCAATGTGACTGCTGATGTGGCAGAGACCAGCCAGTGCCCGATTTTAACGGCGCGATATATGCAGCCTGAGCAAGGTCAGCCAGAGCATTTTGGCCGTGCAACATGATGACTGCTTTACCCGGTGATGAAACTGGTTACCAAATCCCAATTGCCCGCGCAAACAAGGTGGTTAGCGCTTTTTGTCCCAATCGGCAATTGCGGCCTTTATAACCGATCGGATTTCTATGTCTGGAACAGAATCGACCCCAGCGTAACTGGTAGAGCCGACAAATACAATTACTTCTCCCAAGACGCCTTCTTCCAAGCGAACACTTTTCGTGATATGTGGCATCGTAAGTAGGCGAGCCTGCAGAACTTCGTCAATGAGTGCAACAATACTAACGCTTTTTATGGCACCTGGAGTTTTTATATCACCTTTTAAAAGGCTGCGAAACCCGCGCATTGCATCGATCTTTGGGGGAGCAGTATTGGCGGTGGGGGGCACTGGATGGACAAGGGGGCTGATGGGTTTAGGAGAAGAAGACTCAACTATGCGAGGCTGAAAATCCAGAACTGGTACAGAATCAGAAGTACCCGTTTCGGGTTTACCTTCCAGCCAGGGTCGTATCTGAACGACAACATCGGTCAGTCGCTGGCGCTGTTTATGGGAAAGCGAGTCCAGATCTTCCAGACGGATATCATCGAGTTCCAGGTACCACTTGAGTGTGGCATCGATGGTGACCTTTAAGACAGTATGCTCGCCTGAGCGGTTCTTTTCTGTGGCAGCCTTTTCCGCGATAGGGGCGGATGCATCTTCGACTTTTTTACTCAGAGATGACGTTAATCGACTGTCGACAATACCAATAACATAACCAGCTATGGCAGCTACTACGATCAGGATAATCGCGGGAATAATTTCCATCTGTTACCTTACCTGACAATTTGGACAGAAGTGAGTGCCTCGTTGACCGACCGTTATTTTTTGAACCGGCGTGCCGCAAACGGGACAGGGCTGGTTCTCGCGACCATAAACGCGGAAATAATTTTGGAAATTCCCGCCGCGATAAACCCAATCAAAACTGGCTCCATTATGCTGAATACCTGCAAGCAATACGGTCTGGATTGCTGCGTGAAGTCGTTCAACTTCCTGAAATGATATTGTATCTGAAATTCGTTGTGGGTGCAGGCTGGATAAATGCAATGCTTCATCTGTATAAATATTTCCCAGACCAGCAAGGAATGCCTGATCGAGTAGAAGCGGTTTTACCTGGCGGTGGCGTTTGTGCAATCTGGCATGCAGGAGTAGTGGAGTAAAAGCCGGGTCTAGTGGCTCAGGGCCGAGTTCTGAAATGACATCTTGTGGGTGTGCAGTCAGCCACACCCGCCCGAATTTACGTGGATCACTGAAAACCAGCTGACGAGCGTCTGATAAGTGCAGGATTAAACGGTCGTGTTTTTGAGGCTGGCTGGCAGCAGATCTCATTTCCAAATCCCCACTCATACGAAGATGAATGAACAAGTGGTAGTTTACGAGTTGAATGTTAAGGTATTTTGCGCGGCGAGAAACATCCAGGATGCGTTGACCAATCATTTGTTCCGTAAACAGTTCTGGGGAAGGTGATGCCAGGGTTCGCGGCCACAATAAGGTAACCGAAACAATATCTCGTCCGGTTAATTCCGGGCGTAGGTTGCATGCAATCGTTTCAACTTCTGGAAGTTCGGGCATATTAATTTTTTTATTCGTTAAACATTTCACCAACACTGCGGCCTTCGTGGGCGCGCAGGATGACTTCTCCGATAAGCGGTGCTATTGAGAGAATAGTCAATCGATCTTTGAATAATGTAATCTTTTCTGGCGAAATCGGAACCGTATCGGTGGTAACAAATTGTTTTACCGGTAAGTTTATCAGCCGGTCAACTGCATTTGATGAAAAAATCGGGTGGATGCAGATAACGTATACATCGCGCGCGCCTTTTTCTTTGACCAGGTTAACAGCTTGGGCAATTGAGCCACCAGTGTCGATTTCGTCATCAACCAGCACCACATCACGGTTTTCCACGTCACCGATCACAGTTAGCGCCTGAGCTCTGGCATCATTGGCTACGCGGCGTTTTTCGATAAACGCAATGGGAGCATCGATCTCTGCAGCCACATTGCGGCCTTTTTTTGCAAACCCGAGGTCCACGGTTACTACAACAGGATCAGTCATTTGTGGGCGTAGGAAGCGCAAATGGCCAGCAATAAGGTGAAAACCAGTTAGAACATCTCCGGGAATGGAGAAAAATCCCTGTACTTGTCCAGCATGCGGGTCAAGCACCATGTAACGGTCGGCTCCTGCAACCTCGATCATATCAGCCACCAGGCGGGCAGTAATAGGTACGCGCGGCTGGTCTTTTTTGTCGGAACGTCCGTAAGCCAGATAGGGCAATACCGCTGTGATGCGCGCGGCAGAATCTAACTTAAGTGTCTGGATGAGGATAAGCATTTCCATTAAATTTCTATGAACCGGTGTTGATGTAGTCTGGATGAGATATACATCTTGTCCGCGAACGCTGGAATGTAATTTGATAAATAGGTTTTCATTAGGGAACTGAATAATATCGCGTCCCCCCAGCGGTGCATTGACATAATCGGCCACTTTTTGTGATAGCTCTGGAGAACCAGTGCCCGCGTACAATTTGATACCGCCATATACTTCTAGGTTACGATGATGAGTCATAATTTCCTTCCGGTTGATGGTAGATCGCTCCCTGTTTCATGCAATATCTCAGGCACCGAACACTTACCATCAGAGTATTGATTAACATCAATGAGCCAATTGATGTTCTTGCGGCAACCAAATTTTACCAATTCTGGATGGTATGCAAGATGATTTTAACTAAATAGAGATAATTTCGTTTCAGTTCAATCATTCAAAACAGTTGCTATAAATCACTGCCATTTAATAACACATTTACGGCTTCGCGGGGTGAAATCTTTCGTTTTTGTATGGAATCCATGATCAAATCGATTCGTACGGATGGAATTCTAGCGTGGAAACGGTCGACTAATGTTTTTTGGATAAATAGATCAAACTCAGCCGAAAGCCTGGCTCGTTCACGAATATACCAGTCACCCGTGTTGTGCAAATGGGCTGCGTGAGCCAGGATCATCGTCAGCAGATCTGGTACCCCGCTGCCATCGGTTGCCACTGTGCGCAAAATGGGCGGTATCCACAGCGCGGCATCTTGTGGACCAGCAGCGTGCGGGGTATCCATCAAGATTTGGCCGTGATGCGGAAAGTTTTTTGGCACAGGATGGGCAAGATCAAGCATTGATTTTAACGCACGTTCGGTGCTTTCCACACCCGGACGGTCAGCCTTATTAATAACCAGGATATCGGCGATTTCGAGAATGCCAGCTTTGATGGCCTGGATTTCATCGCCCATACCGGGTGCTTCAACCACAATGGTGGTATGCGCCAGACGGGCAATGTCCACTTCGCTTTGCCCCGCGCCAACCGTTTCAATTAAGATTACCTCAAATCCGGCAGCATCAAATACCTGTACCACTGCGGCGGTAGCCTGAGCCAGTCCACCTAATGAGCCGCGTGAGGCCATTGAACGGATAAACACGCCCGTGTCACCAGAAAGATCGCGCATGCGCACACGGTCACCAAGCACGGCCCCACCTGTAAATGGGCTGGAAGGATCGATAGCGACAATCGCCACGCGGTGACCCAGTTTTCGGTAAGAGAGTGCAATCTGGTTGACAAGAGATGATTTTCCTGAACCAGGCGCACCTGTAATGCCGATAAGGTGGGCTTTTCCAGTATATGCAAAAAGAACATCCAGGGACTCGCGGCCCTCCGGGGTTTCATTTTCTACGCGTGTTAATAAACGAGCCAAGGAAAGGCGGTCGCCTGCAAGAACCGCTTGGGCAAGAGAAGGCATATATGATTAAATTTTCCGGTTTGCTGTATTCTATTTTTAAGCGATGAGTATGTACGCCTGGATCAAGTGGCAATTCCCGAAACCGCCTGGCGAATATCGGTAATGATTTGTTCAGTGGATGAACCCGGACCGTAAACGCCCGTGATACCCATATTTATTAAGCGAGGTACGTCTTCATCAGGAATGATACCACCAATAAAAACTTTCACATGCGCCTGTCCATTAGAGTTTAGAAGCCCAAGAATGCGTGGAGCGAGTGCCATGTGTGCGCCGGATAAAATCGACAATCCGACCACGTCGACATCTTCCTGTAGGGCGGCTTCTGCGATCATATCTGGCGTTTGGCGTAAGCCGGTATAGATTACTTCCATCCCGGCGTCTCGTAAAGCGCGGGCTACCACCTTTGCCCCGCGGTCATGTCCATCTAAACCGGGCTTGGCGACAAGTACTCGGATCTTTTGTTCGGTCATTTGGCCTCCAAAGAATAATCTCTGTGATTATACTATTGATGCATTGTGCAGCCGTTTTTATGAATGCAGCTAATTTGGCGCTATCTCATCTCAGTGAGATATTAATGGGAAATAGATCTGTGCAATCGGTGTTTTTTGTATGCTTTCCCGTATAATTTCTGTTTTACTCAACACTGACTCTTACCTGTAATACACACATTCTGCAATCGTGTGACGCCCGTTCTATAATTTATGCTATACTTTTATGAATGACGGATTCGCCGCGCGCCTATTGGCCATTATGGATTGATTCTCTGCGTAAACAGGGGTTGACGGAATTGGCCGCCTGGTTTCTTGAAGCCGCCGGACCCTTGAACATCCTGGGGGCACAAGTGCTTTATCTTGGGCAACCGTTTATTTCATCCACTGCTTATCGTGGATGGCAGGCGCTGGCTAACTTATTAGAGCAGGAAGATGAAGCAAGGGCTTTTGCTACTTTGCTGAAAGGAAATCCAAAGTGACTGCCACAGGTTTTTCCGGATTAGGGTTCGTTGCATTGGCTGCCATTCTCATGGTTCTGTTTGCCTTTATCTACCGGCGATCCCCATTTTCATTTCGTAGTATTCAGGCTCTTTCGCGCATCCGCCGTTCCGCCAGCATGGTTGTGGAGGATGGTACCCGGCTGCATGTTTCATTGGGGAATGAAAGCCTGCTGACGCCAGCTGGCGCATCCGCTTTGGCCGGGCTGACGCTGGTGCGCAAACTGGGAGAGATCACATCGCTTAGCGATCGACCACCTGTGACTACCACTGGCAACGGACTGCTTAATTTATTGGCACAGGATACGTTGCGTGGCGCTCATCATTCAGTGGCTGTAGATCAGGCTTTTGATATAAATAATGCTCGTTTGACTGGTTTTACGCCGCTTTCGTATGCGGCCGGGGTAATGCCTTCAATCCGAGATGAAAGTATTTCGGCCAATGTTTTGATCGGTAATTTTGGCCCTGAAGTGGGGCTGCTGACCGAAGCTGCCGATCGGCAAAATGCTGCCGTGGTTGCCGCAAGCGACAGCCTGACAGCACAAGCAGTACTTTATGCAACATCTTCTGAGACCCTGATCGGTGAGGAGTTATTCGCGGCTGGAGCGTATCTGCAAGCCGGGTCAACACATTCCGCTAGTTTGCTGGTGCAGGATATCCTGCGTTGGCTGATCATCGTTGCGCTGTTGGCTGGTGCAGGGATGAAAATGGCAGGTCTGCTGTGAAACGCATATTTGCAAGCATAAACACGGTTATCGCTATAAGCGCTGGGGTTATTGTCCTGCTCGGTTATTTTATTGATCTGCCAACTGTAAGTGGCTTCCGTTTCATCCTGTTGCAATGGGCGGTCATCCTGGCAGGGGTCGCTTTGCTGGTGGGTGTGTGGAATCTATTCTCGGTGCATATCCAAAAAATTCATGAGCACCGGCCTGGCTCAATGGGCAGTGTAGTCTTGCTCTTCTTTTTGTTATTGACTGCTATCGTTAGCATTGCGCCAGATCTGCAGCCGTTGCAAAGCGTGATGCTGAATGGCATTATGATCCCATCCGAAATTAGCCTGATAGCAGTATTGTCTGTCACACTTATTTATGCAAGTGTGCGGCTTTTACGTTTGAGAGGAGATTTGACCGCGATTCTGTTTCTGGCAACTGCGTTGATTATTTTGCTGGGCACAGGACCATTCCCCGGGATTGGACAGCTCCCTGTTATCAGCGATTGGCTGCGTCCTTTCATTTCCCATGCACTGGCAACCGGAGGCGCGCGAGGTATTCTGATCGGTGTGGCCTTGGGTACCCTCACGACCGGTCTGCGCATCCTCTTCGGAGTTGACCGACCGTATGGGGGCGAATCATGAACGATGTAATTTGCATCTCCTGCGGAAAACCAAATACTGACAAAGTGGCTATTTGTCAGTATTGCGGTACGGCACTAAAGCAAAGCGCCACTGAGCCCCTGGCCCCAATCCGTACAGGTGATATGCCAGTCAAGATGAAAACATCTGATCTTGAAGGAACACTGCCTGGTTGGTTGAGAGATGCTCGCAAAGCCTCGGGTGAAAAAGATTCTAATCCGGCTGCGAAAGTACCAGCCGTCAAAAAGGTCGCGCCAGCTTCACCGATTGATTTCTTGACTGGGCTTTCACAGGTTGGCGAAGAAGAAGAAGAAGCACCTGATTGGCTTAAGAGCCTGCAAAACAGTATGCCAGCACCGGTCGAAAGCATTTTGCCAGCAAAAGCAGAGCCGGTTGAAGAGCAAAAGGCACCTGTTGAAGAACCTGGGCCTGATCAAACCCAGGCCAACTGGGGATTTGGCGCTGATCCGTCTGCATTTGCGTTTGACGAAGATTCAGAACCTGGCGAGCAAGCCGAGCAAGAAACCCCGGGTTGGATGAATGCGCTTAATGAGCAAAAGGAACAGGCTCGGCCAGAGCCTATGAGAAAAGTACCGGCTGAGCAGCCAAAGGGAGACCCGGCCATATTCGAGGATCTTCCAGATTGGCTGGCTGCCCTGACAGAGTCCAGCGCAGTACCACCAATTCCGCCAGCCAGGTCTGACCCGACAAAACAACAAGATGATAATCCTGATTGGCTTTCTGGTTTGGGTGGTGATTTTACGCCCGATGACGGCAGCCAGGCAGCTGAAACTGACCCGACAGAGACATTGGATTGGTTGGCAAGAGCGAACCAGGAACCATCGATAGTATCGGATCCCGGCCCAACCATTGCTGAAAAACCAGGCGTAACAGACAACCAGGATTGGCTGGCCGAGCTTACCTCTGGTGCGCAGCCAGTAGAAACTTCATTGCCAGCCACACAAAAAGCCGATCCTTCATTGCAGGTTGATTCTAATATGCCTGATTGGTTGAGCAATTTGCAAGATTCCGGCCAGATCCCCGATGCAACCAGCGGAAAGACATCTGCCACACAGCTTAATGACCCCGTGGAAACAACTCCAGACTGGATGGCCAGTCTGCCGCAAGCGTCTGTTGAGCCACAACCTTCCGCAATGCCTGGCACAGATTTGCCTTCCTGGCTGGCGGATGCAATGAATGCGTTGCCATCTCAAGATGCTGCCGTTGCCTCCAAGCCTTTTAGTTCCGGCTCGTTTGAAGAAATCGAGGGGATCAACAAAAATGGTGAGTTGCCTTCCTGGATGGCCAGCCTGGGTCAGCCAGAAAGCGAGCCAGAAAGACAACATCCACCCAGTATTGAAACCAGCGCTGCGATTGAAACACCCGTTAGTTCAGCTCCTTTTCTTCAGCCCAGTGTGGATTTGCCTGATTGGTTGAATAATCTACCCGCGATTGATAACCGGATGACGACTGGTGCTGTAGATACCAACCCGGTAGTGCAACCGAAAGCCGTTGACATATCAGCCTCAAAAGCGCCAGTCACCCCCCTGATACCGCCATCAGTTGATGATCAAAACATAGATTCAATTCTATCCATGGATATGCCGGATTGGCTTACAGGTTTTACAGGCCCTGAAAAAGAACAAAAAACAGCACAGGTCACTGAAAACCATCACGAAGATGCCAATCTACTTCCAGCGGAGCTGCCATCATGGGTGCAATCCATGCGTCCGATGGAATCTGTAATGGCGGGTACCCGGGACAGCCGCGATGAGCAGGAAATTGAGGATAACGGCCCATTAGCCGGATTGCAGAGCATCTTGCCAGTTCAATCTGGTTTGATGGAGACGCGTAAGGCCAAAACGTATTCAATAAAATTGCTGGCAACCGATACTCAAAGGGCCCAAGCTCTGTTGTTAGAAAACCTTGTCAACTCGGAAAGCGAGCCTCAGCAAGTCCCTAAAAGCGCTAAAACATTAATTATTCGACCGCTTCGGTGGTTGATCGCAGCTGTATTGCTGATTGCGACTATCCTACCCGCAATTCTCGGCACAAAGATCTTCCCCTCTCCAGTACTCTCAACACAGCCGAGCGCACTGGGAGCCTTTATCCAAACCACTACAAATTTACCGGATGGATCTGTTGTATTGGTGGTGGTCGATTACCAGCCGGGTTATGCCGCAGAGATGGAAGCCATTTCTGTACCGCTGATAGAGCAGTTGAAGACCAAGAATATTCGGCTGGCATTTATTTCTACGTCTCCTGTGGGCCCATTTATGGCAGATCGCCTGGTCCAAAAATCTGGAAATGCAAATATCTATCAGATTGGCACCCAATATATTAATCTAGGTTATCTGCCAGGTGGTGCGGGAGGTATTAAAATCTTTGCTGAACTACCACGTTATACGGTAGGGCAAGATTCTTTGCTCGGAAATATGTGGGATGCTCCGGCGCTTGCGGATGTCACCGTCAACGGTGTAACCAACCTGGCTAACTTTGCAGCTGTTTTTGTCCTGACGGATAATCCGGATACTGGGCGGCTGTGGATTGAACAGGCTCAGCCATTGATGGAAGCAAAACCGTTCCTCTTGGTGGTAAGCGCCCAGGCAGAGCCAATGGTGCGTCCATACATGCTTTCGGGTCAGGTCGTTGGGATTCTGGCGGGGCTGGAAGGCGGCGCGATGCTTGAAAATGCGCTTGGAAAAGATGGTTTGGCGCGAGCAGATTGGGACGCATTTGGGGCGGCAATGCTGACTGCCGAATTGCTTATCAGTATAGGTGGGGTTTGGGGGCTGGTTGTTGGCCTGCGTGCCCGCCGCATTAACGCAAAACAGGACGAGGCTTAAATGCCGGGCATATTGCAAATTGATCTGATCACGGGTTTTTTGAGTTTCCTGTTTACTGTGCTCATTTTGAGTTATATTGTGGGCGACAACCCTGCTTTCCGGCTGGCTATCCATGCTTTTGTGGGTGTCTCCGCAGGTTACGTAGCGGTAGCCATCTTCCGGCAAGTAATCGTGGACAAGATGTTTCTGCCTATGGTAAATGGGACAATTCAGGAGAGAATTTTATTATCTTTTCCGCTGGTAATGAGCTTGTTCCTAATGGGGAAAATGTCGCCACGGACCGAATGGATGGGGCGTCCGGTCGTAGCTCTGTTGGTCGGTATAGGCACAGCATCCACAATCGCCGGTGCGATTATAGGAACGCTCTTTCCACAAATGTTTGCCGCAATTGCCTTGTTTGACTTGCACAATAATTCAAACCTGAGCACAGTGGCAGGCAATTTATTAACCGGCGTGTTTGCCCTGACGGGAACTATAGCCACACTGGCCTACTTCCAGTTCACTATTCGCAAAACGGATACTTCTGGTGCCAGTAGAGGCTGGTTTGTGGGTTTTTTCGCCCTGCTTGGGCAGGTGTTTATAGCCATTACATTGGGGACGATTTTTGCCGGTGTGTTGGCAGCAGCACTGACTGCATTGGTGGAACGTATGCAATCGATCGTGCTGTTCATTGAAACAATATTTAATCAATTCATTCACTAAGCCATTATGCCTACTTCACTTGTTGAAGGTAATTCCCTGTTAGCAATCGATATCGGCGCAGTCAACACACGCGCCGCCTTTTTTGATGTTGTGGAGGGCCGCTACCGGTTTATCGGTATGGGCCAGTCCCCAACTACATCCAATGCGCCTGTGCGCAACGCCATGTTCGGTGTGCAGCTTGCAATCGAAAACCTGCAAACGATGATTGGTAGATCTTTGATGGATGATGAAGGGCAACTGACCATTCCATCTAATCCGGATGGCTCAGGAGTGGACAGCATGGTAACCACCCTGTCGCTTGGGCCGATCATCAAAACGCTTATTGTTGGATTGCTTCCTGATGTTTCGCTCAAGTCGATTGAAAGCCTGGCGCAGACTACTTATACGCGTATTGTGGATAGCATCAAACTAAATGACTCCCGAAACACAGGTGAACAGGTGGATGCAATTGTGCGCTACAGCCCGGAACTGGTGCTTATTGCCGGGGGGGTAGATGGTGGCGCTACTCACTCCATCCAAAAAATTCTTGAGATTATTGGCCTGGGAGCATATTTGCTGCCGGAAAGCAAGCGACCGGTAGTTCTTTATGCCGGGAATAAACAATTGGCACACGCCGTGGAAACATCGCTAAGCAATATCGCCTCTGGGGTCAATATCAGTCCGAATATTCGCCCATCGTTGGATACGGAAGACTTGCTCCCAGCCCAGCGCGAACTCGCCAACCTGGTGGTCAATATTCGTCAAAGACAAATGCCCGAATTGGAAGAAGTTCGTACGCTCTCTGGTGGGATTATCCTGCCGTCATCGTATGCCCAGGGGCGCATGGTACGCTTTCTTTCAAGCTATTTTGGTTCGGCAAAGGGTGTTTTGAGCATTGATGTTGGTGCCTCGGCAATATCCCTGGCCGCTTCTTTTGGGGGTGACCTGCATCTGAACGTATTCCCACAACTTGGGCTTGGTGAAGCGCTGGCTAATTTGCTCAAACTTTCAACTGTGGATGATATCGCCCGCTGGTTGGCACGCGATATCCCCATGGATACCTTGCGCGATTACCTTTATCAGAAATCAGTTTATCCTGGTGTGATCCCGGCTACCAAGGATGATCTCGCCATCGAACAGGCCATCGTTCGGCAAAATCTGATCATCGCCACACGTTTGATGTTGCAGCGCTTGCCCAGTCACCTGCGCTTGCGCAGTGGCTTGCTCCCAGCATTTGAGCCTATCCTGGCTGGAGGCGCGGCCATTACCGGCGCAAGCAGTTCAGCTCAGAAGCTGCTCATGCTGCTGGATGGTTTGCAACCGGCAGGTATCGCCACGTTGGCGCTAGACAACAACAACCTTATGTCCATGTTGGGGGCGAGCGCTGAAGTAAATAGCCTGCTGCCAGTGCAGGTGATCGATTCAGGTGCCCTGGCTTACCTGGCTACCGTAATTTCTCCGGTGAGCAGTGCCGTTTACGGTACACCGATCGTACGTGCAAAACTAATCCGTGATGATGGCAGCGAAATAATCAGCGAAGTAAAGATGGGCAGCCTGCAAATGTTGCAATTGGAAATTGGGCAAACAGCCCGGCTGCAACTACACCCACTTCAACGCGCAGATGTAGGCCTTGGCCCGGGTCGCGCTGGTGAAGTGGAAGTGACTGGCTCATCTTTGGGTGTGGTGATTGATGCGCGTGGACGCCCCCTGCGTCTGCCATCTGATGCTATCCAGCGCCGCGATCTGGCTAAAAAATGGCTCACCACCTTGGGAGATTGAGATGTTGGCATCCATTACACATATCCTGCCTTTGACAACCGTTGTGCGTAAGCGTCTTCTCCCTGTTGAAGGGCGGGTGCTTGCTAAACTCGGACAAAAGGTCACCCCTACTGATGTTGTAGCTGATGCTACGCTGGGGCGAAAGCATCTCATCATCGATATTGCCGAGTTGCTTCGTATTCCTTCGCAAAATGCGGCTGCTTATACAAAAATCAAGAAGGGTCAAAAAATAAGTAAGGATGATGTCATTGCAGAAACCACCGGCTTGTTTGCACGCGAAGCAAAATCTCCGGTTGATGGGCGTGTGGTAGCTATGGGTGGTGGTAAAGTCATTCTGGAGACAGGTGGCAGCACATTTGAACTGGTGGCTGGCCTACCCGGGGTAGTCTCTGATGTTATCGCTGATCGAGGTGTGGTTATCCGTGCCACAGGAGCAGTTATCCAGGGTCTGTGGGGTAATGGGCGATTGGAAACCGGATTGCTTGTAAGCTTGATGGAGAACCTGGACGATGTGTTCGATGCCAACCGGCTGGATGTGAGCATCCGCGGCTCCATCATTCTGGGTGGATATGTTGAGAATCCTGCGGTGCTCAAAAACGCCAGTGATCTGCCCGTTCGCGGACTGATTCTTTCCAGTATGTCGCCTGCACTGCTTTCGTTGGCAAGCCAGGCAGCTTTTCCGATCATCGTAATCGATGGCTTTGGTCGCCGGCCGATGAGTTCTACTGCTTATAAATTACTCAGCACGAATATAAAGCGTGAAGCAGCGCTAAACGCGGAAATTTACGATCGCTTGACTGGTGCACGCCCGGAAGTCTTTATTCCCTTGCCTGCATCTCAGGAACCAGCTGAGCCTCGCGAGGTGGAAACTTTTGCGCCTGGTCAAACTGTGCGTGTTATTAACATGACACGCCCATCACAGCTAGGCACATTGGTTCAGTTACGTATCAATCCAGTTAATTTACCCAATGGCTTGAAAGCTAAAGTTGCGGAAATTCGTCTGGAAAATGGGGATCAAATCCTTGTTCCACTAACCAATCTGGAAGTGCTAGGGTAAAATAGTATCACTCAAGCGAGGAGAATGAAACCATGGCCAATACATTTGTTTTTGACGATGATGAACCCCAACCTGATGCGGGTATGCCTCCACAGGATATGAACCCGCAAGGACCTGCCCAACCCGAAGGTGGTGAAGGCAACAACCGAACCTTCCTGATCGCTGCCATCATCCTGGGTGGGATCGTGTTGCTTTCGTTGATATGCATGGCTGTTTATGCTCTGCTGATTTTGCCGGGTCAAAAAGCCAGTGCCCAGGCCACCTCAGCCGCAAATTCGTTTGCATTGACTCAGGTAGCCGATGCTCAATTGCAAACAGAAGTTGCAGTTCAGTTTACCGCTACACTTCCACCAAGCGAAACGCCCGCCCCACTTCCAACCGAAACACTGGTGGTGGTCTTTGCCACATCAACGCCCAGCGCAGTTCCCACGAACGATCCGGCAACGGCAACAGTGGAGGCGCTGCAAACAACGCTTGCAGAAGCTCAGGCAACCAGTGGCGTGAAGGCTGGCGTACAAACGGGTGGTACTCCCGGCACGCCTGGCACACCAGGAACACCTAACCCGAATATGCCCAAAAGCGGTTTCGCGGACGAGGTGGGGCTGCCTGGTTTATTTATCCTTTCAATTATCCTGGTAGCAGTGATCTTGTTAGCGCGCCGGCTTCGCCAGGCTCCGCTCGGGCACTGATCTCTCCCGTGCAAACAATCAACGTGCCCGAATGGGAGTATCCCATTCGGGCACGTTGATTTGATTTTAACTCTTAGGTGTTTACACTACACTTTTGGCAACCTGTTGTCCGTACCCAAGAAGATCCTTAACTATCTGCATTGAGCGCCCTTCGGCATAAACGCGTAAGACAGGCTCGGTGCCGGATGGGCGAATAAGCAGCCAGGAGTCATCATCCAGGATGTATTTGACCCCATCCAGGCAGGAAATCTGTGTAATTTTGCCATTACCAATTCTGCTAGGGGCGTTTTTAAGCAGTAAATCAGTCATTTCCTGCTTGGCAATTGGGCGCCCAAGGCGTAGATCTGCTCGTTCGTAAAACGCAGGTCCAACATCTTCCAGTAAGTCAGAAACCAATTCACCAAGTGTCTTTTTAGCCTGGGCTATGATTTCCACCAGGAGTAAGCCCATTATGGGGCCATCGCCTTCAGGAATGTGACCTTTAAAGGAGATGCCCCCAGATTCTTCGCCGCCAATAAGTACATCCTGAGACATCATATAGTCGGCGATGTGGTTAAAGCCAACCGGGGTTTCGTACACGGTCAGACCATAGCGGTTGGCGAGCCGGTCGATCATCCTTGTAGTTGAGACTGTGCGCACTACTGCGCCGGTCCAGCCGCGTTTTTCAACCAGGTAGCGGAGGGCGAGCGCCATAATTTTGTGTGGATCGATGAATTGGCCGCGTTCATCCATTGCGCCAATACGATCAGCATCGCCATCCGTGGCAAGACCAAAACTGCCCAAGCCTGCACCCAGGGCGCCGGTAAGTGCGCCCAGATTCTTAGCGATTGGTTCTGGATGGACACCCCCAAAGCCAGGGTTCATTTCACCACGTACTTCCGAAATCTCGCACCCAGTGCCTTGTAGAAATGCGCGCATAACCCCACGCCCAGAGCCATACATCGAGTCAATTACGAAACGCTGTGGGTTATCGGCGATGGCATCCGTGTCGATTAATGTACGCAAATGGTCAAAATAGGCAGGCAGGGGATTGAATTTCTGGATGAGACCAGCTTGCTTGGCCTGGTTGTAATCCATCAAATTGGGACCGCGCGACTGCTCCTCATTGTCATTGATATAGACTTCCACGCGGCGGCATTGCTCGGGCAGCGCAGAACCGCCGTAAGCAGCCTTAAGCTTGACTCCATTATAGCGGGGGGCATTGTGCGATGCGGTGATCATAATTCCGCCCGCCGCTTTATGATGTTTAACGGAATAAGAAATTGCTGGTGTAGGTGCATCGGCTTGAGCAAGCAGAACGCTAAATCCGTTCGCCGCCAGCACACGAGCCACCTCGGCGGCGTAACGATCAGACAAAAAGCGTGTATCAAAACCGACAATAAACTTTTTAGGATTTACTTCTGGTATGGAGCTGGTGTCCCAATGTTCGGATGCTGCCGCATCAGCGATAGCCTGCGCCACCATGCGCAGGTTTCCAAAGGTGAACGTTTCTGAGATGACGGCGCGCCAGCCGTCTGTGCCAAAATGAATGGGCATGCAAATTCTCCAAATTGAAATATATGCAGGAGCTGAAGTCTCCGCCCCCCCCCATTTAAATTACGGTGAGCCGGACGGGGTGGCCGTGATAATTAAGCTAAGAAGTACCCAACCATCGATATCACGTATGGGTGTCTTGATCAGAACATGGACCCATGTAAATCCATCAATGATTACGGGTTTGTCGCTCAGGAATTCAACCAAATAACCGTTTTGAACGGTTGTAATGCTCCCACCTGCGGGTTTGACGCGCACCATGACTCCCCCGGATGGTGAAAATATGCGACCGTAAACAGGGGTAGGGAGTAAGGTTAAGCTGGGGCCTGCTGTTATAACCAGGGTGGCGCTAGGTTTGGGTATCGCGACTTCCGATGCTGTGGGTGGTGGAAGAGTTATGCTTGGAGAGGGTGCCAGCAAAACTGATGGGATAAGCGTCGAAGTAGGCGGGGATTGGGTTGAGCTGGCCACAGGCAAAGGCGTCTCTGTGGCTGTAGAAATAAGCGTGGCTGCCGCCGCTGTGACCTGGTCTCCGCGAACATTGATCAAGCTGCCGATACCGGCAAACCCGGCTATGATTACCAGGCTTGCCAGGATGATGCTGGCTGTAAGCAGGTAACCGATGGGGGACTGCGGTCGGAATCCCATATAATAAAAAACAACCAGGCCAACTATAAGTGATAAGGCCAGGTGGATGATAAAAACCAGACCTGCCTCGGGCCACAACCCTTTTACTGCTGAGCCTGAACCCAGGCCAAACCCGGCAGCGCTAATTGGCAGGTAGAACTGATAGGCTACCATCAGGCTTGCCAGGACCGGTTTTTCATTGGATTGAATAAAAGCGAGTACGAGCACAATGGTGCCGATGACAAGCATGAGAAGATCAGGCCACCACAAGCGCGCATGGTAAAAGGCCTGTGACGTTGTGAGCGGCTGAAAGATGCGCGAGGCAAACCCTGCAAGAAGGCCAATGGCGAACACTAATCCCAATGCAGTAAGCAAGCCACCTAGTGTTTGTCCAAAGAAACGCACCTCGCCAGTGGCAGCAGAAAGTGTTACACCCACCCAGGTCGCCAGCAAAGGAGCAACCAGGATGCCGATAAGTAGGATGGCAGGGGCGTCCAGAATATAGCCAATCGCGAGAATACAGCCGCATAAAATGGAAAAAACAAAGAAGTCAAAACTTGGCGATGCGCGTTGGATGATGGAAGCGAACCGTTCGTCCAGCTCGCGGCCATCCAGGCGTTCAACAAGTCTTTGAGAACGGCGACGGCGGCGGAGGGGGGGCTGTTCAGCCTGCGCGGTGGTGACAGGGTTATCCTCAATCACGCGGTGCGGGGTTACGAATTGGCGTTCTTCTAGCTGGCGTCGAAAGGCGGCGACATCATCTTCCAGGCTTGGAAATTCAAAATCCCCCGTCTCTTCTCCACTAATTGGCAAAGGGGGTAATTGTCGTGTCGCAAACGATGCTTGTTGGTCATATGGTTCATTCTGAGAAAATGAATCAGGTTGGCCTTCGTAAGGTTGCTCATCATTGCTATAAGAATTTTTATCTTCTGGTAAGGTCATTTGCGCAAACTCGCAATCAAACGCAATGGTTTCTCGAATAAGTTGGAATGGTCAAATAAAGCTTGGACAAAAGCAAACCAAATTGGACGCGGACGAGCGTCCCTAGCCCTGCTAGAACGGGCACTATCGGCCCTGCTAGAACGGGCACTATCGGCCCTGCTAGAACGGGCACTATCGTGGAAAACGCGGATAAGACCTTTAGTATACCATCCACCTGACAGGGTGCCATTTACTTCTAGCACAAGATGTTCGATGCCCGTGGCCGTGGCCGTGCTAGAACCGGCACTATCGCAGAACCGGGTACCATTGTATTTCCAATTATAAAGGGGAAGGAAACAAGCGGAAGGGTAGTAACCGTTGATAGAGGCTGTTAATATAAACTCCCCGGCACAAATCTGCGATTATTGGCCGGGTTGCGCATTCTCATTCATAATAAATTTGAGGTTCAAGTGGCTAAGGAAACGTCACGTTTCAATGTCGATGCTCTCCACCCTTAATTCATCGCCCTTGCTGACGCGAACACGCGCGCTTCCACAAGCCGGGCAGGAAAAGGTACGCTCATCTGGCTCAAAAACATGACCACAGTCAAAGCAGCGCATCTCGGTTGGAATACGTTCGAAGTGTAAGATTGCCCCCTCGGCGATGCTTCCTTCCGCGATCATACTCCAATAGAATTGGATCGAATCATCCACTGCAGTTGCCAGCCTGCCGATAACAAGGTTGATGCCGGTTACTCGTTTAGCGCCGGAACTTTCGGCGTTGCGAAGGGCGATTTCAAGAATACTTTGGGCGATGGGGAGTTCATGCATGGGTTAAGACTACCAACTTTGTGCGAATTTTCCAATAGTGAAAAGTCACTAGCTGGCATGACTTTCATCCACCATTTTGATTGCCCGGTTCTATACGAAGTTACTTCAGACGTTTTTATGCCCGTGCAGAACCGGGTACCATGAAAAATCTATAATCATCAGGAAAAGTGCGAACAATATTTCGGAAAAAGACAGTTTTATAAAAAATCCCTACCTATGTTAAATAACGTCAATAATGGATAAGGATTTTCAACCTAAAAAATTCGTTTACAGCACTAAAATTCGCTGTAAATGAGCATTTTTAAGCCAAAAATCTGGCTTTTTGAAGCACAATTTGCTTATCCATTATTCACGTTAAATATTGTAAGTTGGAAAACGAGTTTGTCATAAATATTTAGTGACAAATAGCATAATTGAATCGTTTTTAGTTAATGCTACATTAATCTATGCATATTTTCATTAGTTTTTCTTTTGGAAAAGCTTTTCAGTATCAAATCCAATAATAGTAATATCCAATTCAACCGTTCGGGAGGAGGTAATTATGAGCGATTCCAGCTTAGAGCAAGCCGTTAGAGAGCGTGGAATTTCGCGAAGGAGTTTCCTGAAGTTTTGCGCAGTGATGGCGGGGACGCTGGCCTTGAGTTCATCTTATGGAACCAGGATAGCCAAGGCGCTGGCAGCTCCAAAGCGCACACCACTGGTATGGCTTGAATTTCAGGATTGCGCAGGCAATACAGAAGCTCTCCTGCGTTCATCCAGGCCCACAGTTGGCGAAATTGTGCTGGATGTCCTCTCCGTGGACTACCACGAAACGATCATGGCCGCAGCAGGAACTCAAGCGGAAAAATCTAAGAAAGATGCCATTGCTGCTGGCGGTTACCTGCTGGTAGTGGAAGGCTCGATCCCTACTGCCGATGGTGGGGTATATTGCACGATCGGCGGGCGCACAGCCATGGATATTCTCAGCGAAGCGGCTGCGAATGCCATTGCAGTGGTCGCGATTGGCTCATGCGCCGCCTTTGGCGGTTTGCCCAAAGCCAACCCCAACCCGACCGGTGCTAAGTCTGTCATGGAGCTGGTTACCAATAAACCGGTCATCAACCTGCCGGGCTGCCCGTGTAATGCTGTCAATTTGACTGCCACGGTTGTACATTTCCTGACTTTCGGTGAACTGCCCAAAATGGATAGCCAGAACCGGCCGCTCTTTGCTTATGGCGCCCGCATCCACGATAACTGCCCACGCCGTGGGCACTTTGACCGCGGCGAGTTTGTGCGCGCTTGGGACGATGATGGTCATCGCAAAGGCTGGTGCCTCTATCAGATGGGTTGCAAGGGTCCGGTTACCTTCCACAACTGTCCGGCGGTGGGATACAACGATAATACCAGTTGGCCGATCAAGGCGGGGCATGGCTGTATTGCCTGTTCTGAGGCGGGCTTCTGGGAATTGGGTCTTTATAACAAGGCCAAGCTGCAGGAGTTCGCGCCGCCATCTACCTATGCGCCTGTTCAAATGCCAGTCCAATCACTTTCCCCCACTACCACCGCTATTGTCGGTGGTGCGGCCGGTCTGGCAGTCGGTGCGGCCGGGGCGGCAGCTTATATTCAGCTTTCTAAACCCGATAAAATGGAAGTACCCGAAAGTGCCCAGGCTGAAAAGAAGTAGGAGGCTGTCATGTCACCCATGAGCCGAAGGAATTTCCTAAAAGTTGTCGGTGCCAGTCTCGCAGCTGGTGCTTCGCTTTCTGTTCTGCCGAATGTAAGTGCTCGTTCGGCTGCCGAAGATGCCGACAATTATGTGGCCATGCTCTATGATGCCACCATATGCGTTGGTTGCAATGCCTGCACAAATGCCTGCCGGCAGTGGAACAAAACCAAGGTGGAGGTGGACCCAACCGGGCTCTACGATGCACCCCAAGAACTCTCAGCCGATACGTGGACGCTTATCCAGCTCTACCAGCCCACAGATAGCGCTGAAGGGAGTGAATATTCTTTCGTAAAGCGCCAGTGTATGCATTGCGTTGACCCGGCTTGCGTCAGCGGATGTCCCGTGCACGCCCTACAGAAATCAGCCAATGGTCCGGTTACTTATGACAAGGATCGCTGCATTGGCTGCCGTTACTGCATGTACACTTGTCCTTACCATGTTCCGCGCTTCCAGTGGGATCAGGTTATCCCGGTGGTGACCAAATGCACCCTGTGTTCTGATCGTCTTGCGGATGGTAAGGGACCGGCATGTGCGGAGCGCTGTCCAACCGGTGCGTT
Organism: uncultured Anaerolineae bacterium; assembly: GCA_903846015.1. Lineage (GTDB taxonomy): Bacteria > Chloroflexota > Anaerolineae > Anaerolineales > Villigracilaceae > UBA5195. The sequence continues at coordinate 43,304 of CAIMZS010000630.1, forward strand.
GACGTGGGGTCGCCGCGGCGATTTGATCGCTGAAGCCGAAAAACGCCTGGCTAACGAACCCGGCCGTTATGTAAATCACATATTTGGCAAGGATGACGCGGGCGGTACTTCGGTTTTGTATCTTTCCCACGTTCCATTTGACAAGCTTGGTTTCCCAAATCTAAAATCTGAGCCTGTGCCTCAGTTAAGCGAGCGCACCAGCGACATCTTCCTGCCTGGTATTGTAGTAGGCGGTACATGCGCATTGGCGGCGGTTAGCTGGGTGGTCAAAAAAGGCGGATTGGAGGATGAGGCATGAAAGCCGTGACGAAACTCAAGAAGCCAATTCCTACCAGTTTTTACCCCCTGGCCTTGCTGGCTCTTTTAGCGGTCGGATTATCCATTTACCGGCTCGTGGCCGGGCTTGGCGCCACCACCAATATGAACGATCACTATCCGTGGGGTATATGGATCACCATTGACTTGTTCCTGATCCCCGTTGCTGGCGCTGCTTTTACCATTTCCCTGATCACCTATTTCTTTGGGCGTGGAAGATACCACTCCGTCATTCGCCCGGCAGTACTGGCAGGGTTTTTAGGCTATGGCATTGTCGGTGTTTTGTTGTTCCTGGATATCGGGCGTTGGCCGCAGTTTTACAATATCCTTGTTCCGGGTTTTATCAATCTACATTCCTTCCTGGAAGAAGTCAGCCTGTGCATTACGCTCTATACGGTCATCCTGGTGTTGGAGATTGCCCCTGTTTTTCTTGAAAAATACAATATTAAGGCGCCAATCGGTTGGATCAATTCATCGATTTACTGGATCGCCGGCATTGGTATTGTGCTCTCCACCCTGCATCAATCATCACTTGGTTCAATGTTCCTACTGATGCCCTACAAACTCCATCCGCTCTGGTGGACACCTGCTTTGCCAGTGCTCTTTTTCTTGCAAGCGGTTTATACCGGGCTGGGCACGACCGCCATCGCCATTAACCTGGTCTGGCGCGCGATGGGACTTCCCATCGACCGTCAGTTGTTCAAGCGCATCGGGCAGGCCATGAGCCTGATGTTGGCGCTTTACCTGGCAGTTAAAGTTGGCGATTGGATGGGAGCTGGTGAAGTTGACCTGCTGCTCAAACCGGATGCCTTCGGTGTGCTGGCATGGATCGAGATCATTCTCGGCGTTGCCATTCCGCTGATTATCCTGTATTCCCGCCTGGGATCCCATTCGCAGGGTCCCTTCTGGGCAGGCGTTTTTGTCCTGATTGGAACTTTTATCAACCGGCTGATCGTTAGTTGGATTGGTCTGGCTGAACCGTCTCATGTGCCCTACACTCCTTCCTGGATAGAGATCATGATCACGGTCGGGTTGATGGCTGGTGGCGTCCTGGTTTATAGTATAGTGGCACGTTCTTTTCAGCTCTTTCCTGAAGAGCATTCTGGATCATGAGATTGCCACGCCGCAAAGAACGCGCTCGGCCCTGCTAGGACGGGTACTATCGCAATGAAAATGTAGACCAGATTGCCACGCCGTAAAGAACGCGGCTCGCAATGACAATATAGACCAGATTGCCATGCCGTAAAGAACGCGGCTCGCAATGACAATATATAAATATCCCGGCTCTAGCACGGGATTGGAGGTTACACAATGCCAAAGATAGCGATTGATCCAATTACTCGTATTGAGGGCCATTTACGCATCGAGGTTCAGGTAGAGGATGGTGCAGTTAAGGATGCCTGGGCGTCCAGCACCATGTTCCGCGGTGTTGAACTGATTCTCAAGGGTCGCGACCCTCGCGAAGCCTGGGCCATTACGCAGCGTTTCTGCGGCGTCTGTACCACTGTCCATGCTTTTAGCTCTGTACGCGCAGTGGAAGATGCCCTGAAAATCACAATCCCGAACAACGCCCGTATACTCCGAAACATTATTGAAGGTATCCAGTTCGTTCAGGATCATGTCGTTCATTTCTATCACCTGCATGCGCTCGACTGGGTGGATGTGGTCAGTGCTCTGAGCGCTGATCCGGCGGCAACATCCAAGCTGGCCCAATCGATCTCCGATTGGCCTAAATCAAGCGAGAGCTATTTTAAAGGTGTTAAGGATAAACTGACGGTCTATGTTCAAAGCGGGCAATTAGGCCCATTTGCCAACGCATACTGGGGTCACCCGGCTTACAAACTGCCTCCCGAAGCCAATCTGATGGCTGTGGCGCATTACCTTGAAGCGCTCGATTGGCAGCGGGATGTTATCCGGGCACACGCCATCCTGGGAAGCAAAAATCCACACCTGCAGACGTATCTGGTGGGTGGCATGGCGACTCCGATCGACCCAACCAGCCAGGCAGCCATCAACGCGGATTCAATCGCCATGCTGCAAGGCTTATTCAAAACTGCCAAAGATTTCGTGGATAAGGTCTATCTGCCCGATCTTCTTGCCATTGCGCCGTTCTACCTTGATTGGGCCGGCATTGGTGGCGGGGTGGGTAACTTCCTGGCATACGGTGAGTACCCCGATAAGGATGGCAACCTGTATTTCCCGCAGGGCTTCATCCTGAACAAGGATCTTACTAAAGTTTACCCTGTCGATCACAGCAAGATCAACGAACATGTTTCGCACTCATGGTATGAGTACAATGATGAAAGCAAGGGTCTGCACCCGTGGGAAGGTGAAACAAGACCCAAGTTTACTGGTCCTCAGCCGCCCTTTGATTTCCTGGAGACTGACAAGAAATACACCTGGATGAAGGCGCCGCGTCTTGATGAGCATCCAATGGAAGTAGGCCCGCTGGCGCGTATGCTGATTGGCTATGCCAGTGGTCAGAAAGACATCGTCGACACCGTTAATTTTGTGCTGAAAAAACTTGGCGCGGGTCCCGAAGCGCTCTTCTCCACGCTCGGACGCACAGCCGCCCGCTGCATCGAAACTGTTTTGCTTGCAAACAAGCTTCAGGAATGGGTTGGTGAACTAGCCGCGAACATCAAGGCTGGTGACGTCGATGTTCACGAGGGCAAACTGTGGGACCCCGAAACCTGGCCTGCAGAAGCCAAAGGCTGGGGCCACATCGAAGCGCCGCGCGGTGCCTTGGGTCACTGGATCCACATCAAGGATAAGAAAATCTTCAATTATCAGGCGGTCGTACCCAGCACATGGAACGCTTCGCCGCGCGATGCCAAGGGCCAGATGGGGCCGTACGAATCTGCCCTAATTGGCACCCCGATCGCCGATCCGAACATGCCGCTTGAGGTTCTGCGCACGATCCATTCATTTGATCCGTGTATTGCTTGTGGTGTGCACCTGTTGGATGCGGATGGGCATGAGCTTTACCAGGTATCGGTGGATGCCCCCATCGGTTTCACCAGCCCGCTGCTAAAGTTTAGAGCCTAGGACAGCCTGTGTTTCAAGATCCTTCCCATACGACTCTTGTCATCGGTGTAGGCAACCGTATCCTTTCCGATGAAGGTGTCGGGGTGCATGTGATCGAACGCCTGTTTGCTGCTTACAAAATACCAGAGGAGGTCCTGATCCTGGATGGGGGTACGCTGGGATTGGACCTCCTTTATTACCTTAAAGGGGTGGAAAACTTGCTGCTGATTGATGCGGTTGAGCTGCGCAAGGACCCGGGCAGCCTGGTTCGTATGGTGAATGATGAAGTGCCAGCATTTCTTTCACTGAAGATGTCACCTCACCAGGTCGGTATCCCGGATATGCTGGCGGTCGCCAAGCTCAAGGATCTGTATCCCAACAATGTGATTTTGTGGGGAGTGCAGCCTGATTCACTGGAACTGGGTTTGGATCTTTCCGCCACGATCGAGGCAAAAATGCCCCTCCTGATCGACGAGGTTATCAAGCAGTTGGCAGCCTGGGGGCATATCCTCATCCCAATTCCCGGTGATAAATCACCGGGCTAGTTCGCCCAATCGTTGCACGGATCAGCGTCCGTAATCATCTCGTGGCCGTGCTAGAACCGGCACTATCGCTAGAATCGGGACTAACGCGGGAACCGGGACTAACGTCGTAAGGATCGCCCGCATAATGATTCTGAAAATCATTGTGCAGCGATGAAAGCTGTCAATAGAACCAGGCTGACCGCCAGGAATAACACGGATGTGCCGCAGCCTTTTGTGGTGCGGTTGTAGATCCGGTTATAGGCTGCTTTTCTGGGGTTTGTCAGCCAACCCATCCCGCGCGGAGCCTTCAGCCCCAGGCTGTTTTGCACGATACGCTTTATGGAAGTTCGGGCGGCAATTCGTTTCCTGATCGATGGTATTCGTATTCCAATTTTCATACAATACTCCCTTTAGACGCTGGAATAATCCCACGTGGACACAGTCCCATTTTGTGTTGGACAGCTTTCTGGTCAGAACATCTCTGATGTCAGAATCGGCTTCGCTCTCTGTTTAATAATTTTACTCACAAAAGTTGATACTGCTCATTCGTTTCGACATTGGGAAGAGGCAGTATTGGACACAAAAAGCCGCGAAACATTTATCGAACTTAAAAAGTTATTCCTGGAAAGTTCATGGCCCACATAAAACCCATTCCCAGGATTCCTCCCAGCAGCATGACCCCAAAAAGAAGTTTAATCTGGAGTGGGGAGTTGATCTCGGCGTTCAGTGCTCCAGGGTGCCGGACGATAAACTCGGCGCCTCCTTTAAAGTAAATCCACCGAACGCTGAGAATCCACAGGATAACAATGGATGCATGAAAAGCCAGCACAAATAGATTGCCCTGTCGGGGTGTGAAAAAACTGAAGATGTTTGGCAGCTTGCCAACCAGCATCCCGAAACCCATCACCAACCAGGGGATATTCATATAAACCAGGTAACCCCTGAAAAGCTGTTCATAACCCGCGCGTAAATCTGGCTTTCGGGCGATTGTTTTCTGTGAGCGCGCCTTCAGCATAAAAGCATTCAGCACCGTGAAAACAATAAACACTACCCAGCCGTTGAGAAAAATAAATTGGAAGATAGGTGCCATTGATTTTATCCTGTGTCTCGTGGCTGTGGCCGAGGCCGTGCTGGAACCGGCACTATCGGAATGGGATCGAAAAAAGGAAGGCGCGGGATAAATCGCCGTTTCCGAAAATACCAAGGGTGGATATCAATCCATCTGATTGTGCATCACTTTTTCTCTTTTAGCAACCCCATTGTTTTGATGCCGTTCGTCATCCTCTATAATCCAATATTCCAATTGCCTGACGGAGGTCTATGCAATCCGAACCGTTACCTCGATGTCGTTTCCGTGATCTGGGTCTTACGCCCGGGGTACTTCCGCCCGGCAAGTTAAATGCCATCACCGATGTTTCCGGTGTTCAGGTTGGACACTTCACCCTGGTGGAAGGCGATGATATTCGCACCGGCGCAACAGCCATCCTGCCTCACGGTGGCAACCTTTTCCAGGAAAAAGTCCCCGCCGGTCTTGCGGTCGGCAATGGCTTTGGCAAAATGATGGGAAGCACGCAGATCATCGAACTGGGCGAAATCGAAACGCCCATTGTGCTGACCAACACCCTGTCGGTCTCGCGCGCGGCGGATGCCATTCTGGATTGGACACTTTCCCGCTCAGGCAATGAAACCATAAGCTCGATCAATGCTGTTGTGGGAGAGACCAACGATGGCTGGCTGAACAACATCCGTGCCCGCAAGCTGCAGGCTGAACATGCCCGCGCCGCCATTGAGAACGCCGCCGAGGGGGATGTGCGTGAAGGTGCTCTGGGCGCAGGTGCAGGCACGATCGCCTTTGGTTGGAAGGGCGGGATTGGAAGCAGTTCAAGAAAGCTGCCGGAAGCTTTCGGCGGATACACCCTGGGTGCGCTGGTGCAGTCCAATTTTGGAGGTGTGCTGCAAATGACCGGTATCCCGGTGGGACAGGCGCTCGGACAGTACTATCTAAAAGATGCTCTGGAAACCGGCTCAGCCGATGGATCGATCATGATCATCCTGGCTACAGATGCGCCGCTTTCAGATCGAAACCTGTCACGCCTGGCGCGGCGAGCCTTTGCCGGGCTTGCCCGGACAGGCGCTGCCATGTCGGATGGCTCGGGCGATTATTCAATTGCCTTTTCCACGGTGGAAAACCTGCGCCGGGGTCGCAGCCTGGCTCATTTTGAACTACAGAATATGCAGATGTCGCCATTATTCGAGGCCGCCATTGAAGCCACTGAAGAGGCTATTTATAACTCTCTCTGCATGGCAACGACCACCAGCGGATACCATGGCACGATCCACGCCCTGCCGCTTGACCGGGTGCGCGCCTTGTTGACGGATTAAGAACCTTTTCCTACCAGCCGCTCGCACGCCTTGATGATTCGTTCCACATTCGGTAGCGTTGCATCTTCCAGGGCACGCGCAAATGGAATGCTGGTCTGTGTGCACACGCGCGCAAACTGGAAGTTCAGGCCCGCCTCCAGCGCCACAGCCGCAAGTTCGCCGGAAAGACCAAAACCCTCGTAATCTTCATCCACGACCACCAGCCTGCCGGTGCGGCTGACTTCTTTGCAGACAGCCGCCTTGTCCAGCGGCGATACGCTGCGCAGGTCGAGCACGCCGATTGAGATGCCGCGCTTTTCCAAAAGGGTGGCTGCTTGCAAGGCGCGGTGAACCCCCACCCCAAGTGTTGCGATCGTTATATCGGATCCATTTCTCACCAGCGCTGCTGTGCCAATCGGCAGCGGCTGCCATACCAGCGGTGCAGGACCGCGCACTCCCGATGCGGGAACATCGAAGCGCACTGTATCGCGCCCTCCCGAGCCAACAAAATCCAACCACAGCGGTGAGAGCAGTTTGTGTTCCATGAAAACTACTGGTGAACCCAGTCCCAGAGCGGCCAGCATTAACCCGCCCGCATCTGCCGGGTTGGACGGGACCACTACGCTCAACCCGGGGATGTGCGCCAGCCAGCCCCACAGGCTCTGCTCGTGCTGGCCGCCGTCCCCATAACCGCCGCCGCAGGTCGTCCGAACCACCAGTGGCACCTGCCAGCGCCCGCCGGAAAACGCATCCAGCTTGGCGGCATGGTTGAGCAGCGCATCTATTCCTACGCCGATGAAATCCACCAGCATCACCTCAGCAACTGGGCGCAAACCAGCCATCGCTGCTGCAACAGACGCGCCCAGGAAAGCTGCTTCACTGATCGGCGTGTTGCGTACCCGTTCGCGCCCAAAACGCATGAACAGGCCACCGTGCTGCCCTTGCACATCCTCGCCCAGCAGGATGACGCGCGGGTCCGCAGCCATTGCCTGTCCCAGCGCATCATCGATTGCATCTGAAAAGTTGATTTGTCTCATATTTCACTTCCACGTGCTTGGAGTGACGTTGCCATGATTTGCCCGGTTTCATGGCGGATGGCGTTTTCCAGCTCACCCAGCCGGGTTGGGTTTTCTGTCATCAAGGCAGGTCGGGTGCGCGCGAGAGGATCATTTTGCCGGGCTGTTTGAGCTTGCGCCACGACCACATAACCCAGAATTTGTCTCAGCGAGGCCAGGCGCTCGTTCCAGGGGGCGCCGCCTCTTCGGAAAAAACCCTTCATCATTGGCCAGATGCGCTTGCGGAAGGAATAAAGCGGCCGCCGCAGCATATCCAGCAGTCCATCGCCCAGAAAATGGCCCTCGAGATGGATGCAGTGGGCCCACAGGAAAACAGGTCCACCTCCGCCGCGGGCGTGGCGCAGCGCAGCCTCACTCGCTAACCAGACCGCCGCCACATCCGCGCCATCCACTTCAAAGGCCTTCATCCCAAAGGCCTGGGCGCGTGCTAGCAGGTCTCCACCCACGGCCATATATGCTGGCGTGGTGATCCCGATGGCATTATCCTTGCATACAAAGATGACCGGCAGCTTCCATACCACCGCCAGGTTCATCGATTCCATCAACATGCCCTGGCTGGTGGCGCTCTCCCCAAAGAAGGCCACCGAGACCGTACCCGGACGCAGCATCTGTCCGGCCAGTGCAAAACCGACCGCTGCCGGCCCGGAGGCGCCGACGATACCCGAGGATGCCGCCAATTTTTCTGGCGCAAAAAGGTGCATGTGTCCGCCCATGCCACCACATAGCCCATCTGGCTGCCCCATGAATTCGCGCAGCAGCGCGACTGGATCAACACCCCGCATCAACATGGGCGGCGTGCCTCGATGTTCGAGTGCCAGCGCATCGCCTTCGATCAGTTGCGAAACTATCCCGGCGGCGATGGCTTCCTCGCCCATGCCCAGGTGCATCTCCCCTGATATTTGGCCGTCTTTCCATATCTGCCGAACAGCTTCTTCAAAGCAGCGGCTTTTGAACATCATTGCATACAAATTCCACATATCAGGGGGCATGATGGATTCCTTGGCGCAGCTCTACCGGATGAATTCCCGTCGGTGTCTCCACAGTAGGAGCACCAATACCGGCCCAAGTGACATGAGCATTAGCACGATGATCAGTTCGATTGCTCCCGCCTGATTGAGTGGCACAAACATGGCATGCTGCAAGTCGAATAGTAAATCCTCCAGTCCCAGGAAGATCGCGCCGCCAGCCGCAAGCAGCGTGGACAAAAATCCCCAATCACGCATCTTCCACAGTCCGACTATCCCCACTAATGTGGCTATCGTCACAAAGGCATCCGGCAGGATGAAAGCCTCTTCATAACCCACGTACACGGCATAATCCGGGTCGCCGGGTACGCGCGCCTGAACAACATCCGGAGCCAGAAACCAGGCGTACCAGTAGGCGCTGAATGCAAAAATAGCAAAAATTCCGATTCCAATTGAAGCATTGATGCCGGTAGGACGTTTCATAGGCATTTCTCCTTGGGGGTAATTTATTGCATAATAATAGCGCAAAATCTACCTCTGTGGATCCTCTTATTTGTCCAATTCACGGCAATTGTGTATTGAACAGGAGTATATCGGACAACAAGCCCAGGACACATCCCTTGCAAGACACAAAGCTGGCAGTATAATTTCGCTCGCATGCTGGATATTAACAGCCTCGTGCGGGAATCGGGACTACCGCCTCGATGGTTTGCGTCATGGAATGAGTATTTAATCTGGCATTGTCTCGGCAGATACAAAATAAAATTATTCAGGCAGTAAGCAAGAGGAAAAATGATGACACCCCAACAACCCCATCCAGCAATCCCGGTTTCAGAATATCCGCAGCGCTGGCAAAGAGTTCAGGCCGCGATGGTTGAACATGAACTTGATTTTTTGGTGGCATACGCCGATGACCGCGCCACCTTTGGCCCGGCGCATGCCCGCTGGCTAGCAAACTTCCCGGTTCATTTTGAACCGGTCTGCATTCTGCTATCCAGGTACGGCGATCCGGTCATGCTGGTTGGGCCGGAAAGCGACCAGTATGCGCTGCTGGTTGGGCAGATCAGCGATGTGAGAGTCTTGCGGGAGTTTACCCATCCAAACGAGGATTATCCTTTTTCCAGGATACAGAGCCTGAAGGAAGTCATGGCCGAAATGGGACAGGATACCCAATCTGCGCGGCGCGTTGGCTTGGCCGGGCGCGGTTTGATCGGGGCTGATGTGATCGCCGCCTGGCAAACTGCCCTGCCCAACCTGGTTTGGGTGGATATGGAAAATAGTCTGTGTGATATCCGATCCCAAAAATCAGCTTCCGAAATTGAAGTGATCCGTTATGCTTATAAAATTGCCGATGCGGGTTTTCAGGCCGCGGTTGATACGATCCAACCCGGTGTGACGGAACGCCAGGTTGCGGCCGAAATTGATGCAGCCATGCGCCGGGCCGGATCTGAAGGCACCGGGATTGATACAATTGTTGCATCCGGCCCTAATACCCGCCCCATTCTGGCTCGTTCCACTTTTCGCCCCATTGCTGCCAATGACCTGGTATTGCTGACGATTGCCCCGCGCTATGAAGGTTATCATGCCGCCATTGGGCGGGTTGTCATGGTGGGCAACCCTGATCCTGAGATCCGGCGGGCCCTGGATGTTGCCATTCAGGCTCAATTGGCCTGTTCCATTGCGCTGCGCCCTGGTATTGAAGGCCGCCAGGTTGAATCGATTGGCAGACAGGTCGTAGCTGCGGGCAACCTGGGGCAATATTTTCTGTATTCAGGCGTGCACAGCCTGGGGGTGATTGAATTTGAAGCTCCCATTTTTGGACCAAGCAGCCCGGCGGTTTTGAAGAAGGGTATGATCATTTCCATTGATATCCCCATGTTCAATGCTCCTTGGGGTGGTCTGCGAATTGAAAATGGCTACTTGATTACCGCTGACGGTGCAGAGCCGCTTCACGATACTCCCTACCTGATTCAAAAATAGCCAGCGTTCTCGTGGCCGTGGCCGTGCTAGAACCGGCACTATCGCGGGAAACGGGACTACCGTCATCCGGGCACATCTGCCGCTCGAATTATTTTCTCGATACTCTCAACATTCGTTTCCTTGCGAATGTATTCATCTGGTTCGTAGGCTTTACCCATAAAAACGTGCCGGTTGCGAAAGATCATTGGGCTGTCAACCTTCTTGCGAGCCGCGAAGTGTGCTTCTTTCACCCTGGTCTGCGCTAAGATGGCGGCAATATTGCCTGCATTGATCCCGCCTCCTGCCAGGATGATTGTTCGTCCGGCGGCTTTCTGCACCAGGCTGGCGATGCTGGCTGCGCCTTGTAGCGCGGTCGGCATTTGTCCGGATGTCAGGATGCGCTCGATACCCAGTCCGCAGATCGCTTCCAGCGCTTCGTGTGGGTTACGGCACAGGTCGAAGGCCCGGTGAAAAGTCACGCTCATCGGGCGCGCTGTTTCCACCAGGGCGCGTGTCTTCTCCGCATCAACACTGCCATCCGGGTTGAGCAGGCCAATCACCACGCCGCTGGCACCGGCATCCCTGGCCGCCAGGATATCCCGGTGCATCACCTCAACTTCCAGCTTGCTGTAACAAAAATCCCCCCCACGCGGGCGGATGATGACGTTAACATCGATCGAGACCGATTGGCAGGCAAGTTGGATCATGCCCAGGCTGGGGGTCGTGCCGCCTTCCACCAGGTTGTCGCACAGTTCAATACGCTGTGCCCCGGCCGCCTGCGCCGCCAACGCCCCTTCCACTGAATCAACACATACTTCAAATATCATTTCACATCCATTTTGTGGCCGTGCTCTAGAACCGGCACTGTCGCGGGAACCAGGATTATCGTCTTAATCCCGAATCCACATCTCTTTGCCGCCTGAAATACAGGCATGCACCATGTGGCTTGTGTTGAATGCGCTCCCTACCTCACCGGCCGGGTTGATCAACACAATCCCGCCCTGGCTGGGGCCAGTTCGCCGCTCCAGCAGGCGCAGCACTTGTTCGGCAGCCTGTTGCGGACTCATCCCGCTGCCCATCAGGTCGCAGGCGGTTTTACTGAACATGACCTTCATCAGCGCCTCACCGCTTCCGGTGGCCGCTGCCGCACCCAATTCGTTATCCGCGTACCCGCCGCAGCCAATGATCGGGCTGTCTCCCACCCGGCCCGGCATCTTCCCGGCTGTGCCTCCAGTTGAGACCGCCACCGCCAGCAGCCCGCTGGCATCCATCGCGATCGCCCCGACCGTGTCCCCGGTCTGGCTGGCCTGTCCACCGACCGTGGCCGTGTTGGATCCGGCACTATCGCTAGAACAGGCACTATCGAAAATCCGGTCTTCCGGGCGCAGTAGGTGGATGCTGCTGCCGGCGACCAGTTCTTCCATCGGGCAGACCGGCACGCCCATTGAGCGGGCAAATTGCTCGGCTCCCGCGCCTACAAAGATGGAATGCCGCGAACGCTCCATTACCAGGCGCGCCGTGCTGACCGGGTTGCTGACTCGCTGGATGCCCGCTACAGCACCGTAACCCAGCCTTGCGCCTTCCATTACCATCGCATCCATTTCCACTTCATTGTTGGCATTCAAGAACGAACCATGCCCTGCGTCAAAATTCGGGTCGTCTTCCATCACCCGCACCGCCGCCTCCACCGCGTCCAGCGCCGAACCGCCCCGCAGCAACACATCCCAGCCTGCGTGGGTAGCCTGCTCAACCCCGGCGCGGAATTCCGCCACGCGCTCGTCAAAATCGTTCCCGGCACCGCCATGCACCACAATGACAGGTTCCACTACGACTCCTCGGAAACTGCGCAAACCAGTTCGTTGGCCAGCCAGAACGGCGGCAGGTAGGCTGTGCCATCGGTTAGCGGCAGCAGTTCTTCCGCCAGGGTAATGCCCAGCGCCTCGCTCATTAACTGCCGCCTGCCCTGTGCGCGTGCCCACAACCCTGGGTGGCGCGCTTTCAGTTCAGCTCGTAGCGAAGCGTCTGCCAGCGCCACGGTGTCTTCACAGTTCATCAACCATCCCGCCTTGAGCGGTGTGGGAATGATATCGCTCTGAAAAACCATCCCTGATCGTACTTTTTCATTGCTGTCAGGCCGGATCGGCGAGCTGATCCATTCCTCATAAGATGTCAGGTGACCTGGGTTGAGTGCCGGGTGCATTCCGCTGCCTTCAAATGCGCCCATCACCGCCTGGAATACATCCCGGCCCGTTGCGCCGATGCGCATGGTTTGGTGCCAGGTGGCGACTACCTTGAAATATGGTGCAGCGATCTGATTGAAGAAGCTCTCATCTGGTTGGCCAAGCATCATCCCAGCCCGGCAGGACAGGCTTCCCCAGTAACCCAACCCGGTCGAGACCCCATCGCCATACTCAATGATCTTGTTGCTTGCGCTGCGCAGCCCGTTGATTTCACCCTTGCCCGAAACAAAAATCGGATGCATCGTCATAGGCTGCCCGGCGTAGCGCATCAATTGGATGGCCTGCATTTCGCTCATACCTGGGCGCGTGCCCCTCAGGATGTTGAACACCGCGGCAGATGCACTGCGCGCTGCCCATTCAAAAGCAGCGATTTGGTCAGCCGAATTCAGGCTGCGCAGCCCATTTTCGGGGTGCATTAACAGCGCTGTCCCATCGCTCATTTTTCCGCTTGGCCCGATCAGCCCACGCACTACATCCACAAAAAAAGCTGGCACAAAGGCCGGCGCGTTTGGGGTGTCGCCCTCGTAAACTTCCAGATACTTCCAGCCCACCAGGTTGACCGACTGCCCGGCGCCCAGGCCGATCTTTGCCAGCACAGCCTTCAGGCTGGGAGCCGTGGTGCGAGGCTGCGAATTCAGGCTGAAGGTCTGGCACAGTTCTACGTCGACCGGCACCGGTACGATTGGGATGTAACCCATGCCTTCGTTGCCCACGATCAACGTGCGCTGTCCGCTGCGCCCCAGCGCCAGGAGAGCCTCCTCAAAGCGTGGATCAAAATTAACCAGCCAGGTCAGGTTGGCGTAATGCTCACGATCGGCGTACACCAATACCCAGTCGCAACCCGCCGCCGCGATCAGGGCCGAAAGCCTGCGTTCGTATTCTTCAGCCGGGACGGACGGGATCACTTCCGGCCGTGCTAGATCCGGCACTACCGGAAATTGAAACTCGGGCATTGGAATTTGTTTTAAATTGATTTTCATATAGCCTCCAAATATAAGGTCAAGGATTTCTCACCGCGTGGAACCTGAAATCATAACGATCTCCGCGGTAGTAAGTGATAACGTATTCCACCGGCTGATCGTTTTCCAAAAAAGCCGGGCCTTCCACCAGCATCAGCGCGCTGCCATCCGGGACTACCGTCAGTTCCCGAAAACGCGCTGCAAATGCTCGGCATAATATTGCACATTTTCCCACTTTGCGTCTGGGGCAATGCGATGGTCAAAACAGGGCAGATAGCCACCCAGTTCCACTAACGGGCGCAAACGTTCGATTTCTGCCTTCACATCAGCACGCTCCCTTGCCAGGACAACCTTGTTTACTCCACCCACTCCGCGTAATCCCTTGCCGAACTGAGCGCGCCAGGGTGCGATGTTAGCACCCCAGACGCCCACTTCGATCGGAAACATGGTATTGACGCCATTCTCAAACCAGGTAGGGATCAGTTTGTCAATCTTGCCGTCACAATCCAGAGACACAATCTGAATACCATGAGAATTGACAAGTTCGGTGATTCGGCGGTAGTATGGCCCGACCCTGGTGTGGAAAAACAGCGGGTTGATCAGCGGCCCAGCCCGGTAGCAGATATCTTCCCAAAAGTGGGCAAAATCGAACCCATCGTATTGTTCGAGGATTGCCTTTGTTCCCTGGTAACAAACTTCAGACGTGGTTTCCAATATCTCATCTACCAGGCTGGAATCGTCAGCCATCAGATAACTCAACCCGACCAGACCGGCGATATCGCGGATGCGTCCCCACAGGCTGCCGCAATGCAGGCCGATGGGATGGGTGCGTTCTTCGCGGGGAGGTATTTTCTTCAGGGCGTTCCAGTCGATCCGTTCCTGTGACCACTGCATTTTGGGTAGATAATGTAACTCCCAGGATTTACGATCCTTTAGCAAATGCTCGACCTCAGTGGGGATCGACCCGGCATCGTCCTTCTCAACGACAATGACTCCGTCTACATTCATCACTTCACGGCTGCCGTTGGAATTTTGGCGTACCAGGTGCGGTTCAAAACTCGGTTTGAGCATGCTGTCCCAATGGAAGCAGGAATACCAGTTGAAATCGAAACCCAGTTTGCGGGTAATACTCAAATCAGCCTGGTTGCCATCCGCCCAACTGGAGGCCTCATCCTGGGTCAAGTGGCCCTCGTCAGCCCATTTCTGCAGGGTTTCGGTCCAAAAACCGAAGTGAACCACTGGCATCTGGTCATAGGATTGGTAATTTAAAATAGACAAAGCTCTTTCGCGATTGTTCATGGATTTGTTTTGTTGCCTCTTTGTCCAGTGCTGGAGTCAGGATTATGTCAAAATTGTGAGGCGGTGCTTGAATGGGGTGGAATAATCATATCAGAAAATAGGCAGAATTCGTCTCGGCCTGTGCTCATACTGCAATGATGAGCATAGCTCGAAAAAAAATGATATTGATGTCCTCCCGCCATTGGATGTCAACTTTTGCAGATTGGATGGATTTCAGCGATAATAATATAGTGTGGCACGAAAAATACATGATAAAGAGTGGTATATGTCTTATTTTCTACGATTTATGTCAAGAAGCTGATCGGAGAAAACAAAGGTTTTTGACAGCTATTGCTAAAAACATACCTGACGATCGTCAGTCTTTTCAAAACCAATATGTCACAGTACACTTTGTCCTACAAGAACCAGGACTACTTTGCCCTTAAAAACATGGCAGTATAGTTGTCCAGAAAAGTTTTTTCCACAGTCTGAACCGTCCCAGCTATACTGACCACGGTCACAAATTGCGGATTTAATTCACAGATTTTTGGTAATTTGATAATATTGTCAGATGACCATCCAACTCGAACTTACTCAAGAAATTCTGCAAGAAACTCACTATCATCGTTACAACCATCCAGC
>CAIMZS010000631.1 GCA_903846015.1 uncultured Anaerolineae bacterium
ATCGGCCGTGCTAGAACCGGCACTATCGGCCGTGCTAGAACCGGCACTATCGGCCGTGCTAGAACCGGCACTATCGGCCGTGCTAGAACCGGCACTATCGGCCGTGCTAGAACCGGCACTATCGCAAAAAGCCTTAACCACTGAGGAACGCCGAGTTCACTGATGGAACAACCACTTCGCGAGAGTTTGATTTTTGAGAAAATCTTGCGAATTCGGCGCTAGTTGATCACCAATCGATGCCAGAATTATGCCCGTGCAGAACCGGGTACCATTCTGGATGCCTATAAAATCTTCACCTGCAATCCGTCACACTGAATAAATATCTCGCACCAACCACCTTCCCGTGGTTTTTATTCTCAAGTTGATCTACCAGTTTGACACAACTTTGCTGAATTACCTTTGAATGCAAGCTAAGATAGTTAAAATCAATATACAAATAATCGTATCCGGCAGCCTTGAGCCGGTACGGATCGGGGTCTCGTTTTAAAGCACTCCACTCTGGCAATGTCTCACCCATCGTTTTCGATGAACGTATCGGCCGCCCAAATATCGTTGCCGCACGCGGATAAACCGGGTCAAACACCATCGTGTTCGGGGCCAGACGATCCCATTGGCGGCTGAACATCTGCGCATCGAGCGACTGCAGGTAAATAGCGTAAACCGGTTTTGGCATGGCCGCGATTTGCATGCCAAAAAGCGAGATACCGCTGAATATTGTCGCCAGGCCCCAGGCAAACAAGGCCATTTTAATTTTATCGCCACGCCCGGATGCCCAAACCCACAGCAAAGGCACAGCATAAATCTTCACCACCGTCAAAAAATGCGCCTGCATACGCGATGCAGCCGTTGGCCCGGCATTGCCTGTATACTGTACAAAAACCATCAAAAGACTGACAATCACAGAACCGATCAAGGCGGCTTCGAACCAGTTCTCATCATGAACCAATCCCGACGCCAACGCAGTACTGTTTCCTGCGATAGTGCCGGTTGCCGTGCTAGAACCGGCACTATCATTGGGGCCATCTCCCGTCGGCCGTGCTAGAACCGGCGCTATCGGAAAAACGACCAGCTGCCTCAACACGATCGGCACAGCAAAAACCGCCAGACCAGTTTCGCCCAACACAGCCACCCACTGCAGTGGGTTAACCAATGACAGGTAACCCAAATGTGCTGAAAGCAGCGTTGGGGCCCCAAGGGCAAACCCAACTTTAAAATATGTGCTCGTCCCAGAAGCTTGCTTTTCCAGCCATCCACGCGCAATCTCGGTGAACATGCCGCCCTGTACCAAGGCAAGCACGCCGCCAACAAACATCAGCCCCACCCAAATCCACATCGAACGAGGTAGTCTTAAACTGGGCTTTCCATCTCGCGCTGACTTGATAATCCACGCCAACGCTGCAAAAATCAAACCCAGGTAAACAAAAGCGAATGTTACTTCGTTCGCCAACGCCATACTCGCAATCAAAATGACGATCGGGATATTGGCCTGCCAGTTTCGGCGCAGCCCACCCAACAATAACAGCAGCAGCGCCATCGTGATGGCGCTCGTTCCCCAACCGTTATGAAACATACTGAACGAGGCATCCAACCCCGAACCAAACATAAACGGGAAATGCAGCGGACCAAGCCCCTCAATATTCCAGTATCGATCCATGGCTGTAATCAAATTCGGACCGCTAGCCGCTCCCGAACCGATCAAATGCACACTGGTTGAGATATGCCGCTGCAGGGTGAGCGGCATCAGCAAGAACAGCCAGCGCGCGCCACCCGCAAAAGCCATAAAAACCATCGAAACCAGACCTGCCAGGCTGCTGCGCGTGATACGCACGGCAACAAAACCCCCATAGGCCAGCGTCAACGCCAAGGAAATCCCACGAGCCAGATCAAGCGCCATCCACGGCCCCGCAGATGCCAGGCGCACAAACTGCGAGGCGACCAACAGCAAGAAGTAATGATAACCAAAGCGCAGATCAGGATTGTATGAAAAATGGGGCGGTATGTCACCAGTAGCCATGATCGAAACCGGCGCCAGATTCTGATGATCGTCAAAAAAAGCAAAGCCGCGCCCAATTAGCGTAAAAACAATCACAAAAATGATAAACACCAACCAGGACCCGGGCTGAAAGGTTTCACGCGGAAAGAGATCGCGCTTCAACGGCCAGGCCAGCACGACACCCAGCATCACCGTCAAGAGCGCCGCACCCCAAAAAGCGTATGTAGGCGGCAGAAAGCGCGCCAACCAATTCGCCAGCCAGGTGCCCATTATCAACCCCAGCCCCACGCTCACCAGTCCGCGTTCATGCGCCGGTAGATCAAAACAACGCGCACAGATGAGCCAGCCGCCAATCGTCCATAAGGCCAGCAGCAAGATCAAAGGAAAAAGATTAATTTCGCTAAAAAGATACATTCTCAATAAGTCCCAAAAACATAGTTTCGTATTGTGAAATAATCGCCGCCATGTCAAACTTTTGCGCCATTTCACGGCTTTTGCGCTGGGCTGATTGTAGCACCGTCGGATTAGAGATCAGCCTCTCCAGCCTAGTGGCCAGCGCGTCGACATCCCCCACAGGGAATAGAAAACCGTTTTCGCCATCCTGGACCAGTTCCAGATTGCCGCCAACATCGCTCAGTACCATCGCCAGCCCGGTACCCAGGGCCTGCACGCCAACTACCGATAAACCTTCAGAACGGGATGGCAGCACGAGTATATCGCCACGCGCAAACTCACTCAACACTTGCTCCGGAGAAACCCAGCCCGGCAGCCAGAAGCGTTCCGCCAATCCGCTCGCCATCACGGCCTGGCGCACTGATTCCAGCAGGGGACCATCACCCAGCAGCGCACAGTCCCACTCCAAATGCCGCAGGTGTGCCAGTGCGCGCACAAGATCGACCGGATTCTTTTGCTCCATTAATCGCCCTGCAAAAACGACCCTAGCACGGCGATAAATCGCCGTGCTAGTCTGAACCGGCACTATCGGGCGGGCTGGCAATGCAGACAGGTCGACACCATTCGGGATGACGCTGATCGGGACGGAGTAGTGCTGCTGCGCCATTTGACGCGTAAATTCGCTTACAGCCACGATTCTGGCGGCAGCGCGCCAAATAGGCGGGGTTAAAGGGTATATATATTTAAACCACCGGTCAGTTTTTTCCGGAACAGCGCCAGGGACATCGCCCAGATGAACCGTCAACACGTACGGAACGCCTGTCAGCTTCCAAAGCGCATAGGCTGCTGCCCCCGCAGGAACTGCAAAATGAGCGTGGATCAGATCTGGGTGCCATGCGCGGATGATGCGCCGCCCCTCTTTAACCGCCGACCAGTTGTAGCTCGCCATTTCACCAAATTCTGCCCGAAAGGCTTCCTTTCGCCTGGGGGCGATCCGTTCAATACTGGCACGGCGATAAATCGCCGTGTCAGGCTCCAGGCCAGCCATGTCCGCAGTCAGCACCCTTATTTCATGGCCACGCGCAGCCAGACCAACCACAATATCCTGGGCCACGCGGCCACCGCCGCCGCCCACTGGGGGGAACTCATGTGTAAGCACCAGGATTTTCATGGCGAATCAGCTATACTCTTAATCTAAGTTATTCTAATCTGCGTCATCTGTGGCAATCTGCGGTTCAGACAATATACCCGATGTCAGCCAGATCGAGCCAGGCAGGGTGGATAAAACAATAAAAAAACGCGTCACCAATGCCAGCGTGGAGGCTTGCTCAATGCTGGCGCCAAGTGCAGAGTATAAGGTGGTATAGGCCACTTCGCGCAGCCCATACCCATTGACCGAAATCGGCAAGACTGCCAGGAAATAGGTGACAGTCTGTACACCCATCACCTGCCAATAGCTGACATTCAACCCCAATTGGTGAGCCAAAAGGTAAGTAGCCGCCATCGGTAGTAAATTCGAAGGCCAGGCTGCCAGAAAAGCGAAAAACAACGACCACGGCTTTGAGGCCCACAGCCGTAAAACCGAGGCGATTTTCTCCAGCACTCCTCGACTTATTTTTTTCAACCCGGTCGGCAGAAATCCCAAAAAACCTGATTCGAACCGGCCCCATCCCACATTGAGATTATTCCACGTTATCCCACTTTCAGACGCTGATGTGTTCCCAAGCAAATTGCCAAGCATGGAACCAAAAATAAGCAGCGGAACTGGGATGAGACAGGCCATTGCCGACATATTGATAATTCTATCCAGGGCCACTGAACCAATCGAAATGGATTTGCTCTTGACATACGGGTGTATGGCCAACATTCGGAAACCATCTCCACCGATAGTCGATGGCAGGAAATTGGATGCAAAATTCCCAGCCCAGGTGGTTCGGTAAGCCTGCCAAAGCGAGATGTTGACACCCTGTGCCCACAAAAGGATGCACCAGCGCAAGGTATTAAAAAAATAGGAGAGCAGGTAAAGCAGAAACGAGAGCAGAATTGCCCATACGGCTATCCCTGCAGCTTTTGCGAGCACCACGTTCCAATTTTGACGTGAAATCAGCCAGAGAAATAATACCAGGCTGATGAGAGTTCCGCCCCAACGCAACAGCGCAGCCAGGTTGCGCCCGGCCATGGCCGTGGCCGTGCTAGAACCGGCACTATCGCTGGAACCGGGACTACTTCGCATATTGGATTGTGGGGGCTGGTCTTTGACCTGCCGGATTGATTTTTTAACCATCGATTATTCCATTTGCCTAGTGGCAATGCTAACCTGCCAGCCACGCGGAGAGATCCCGTTCGATCAAGCGGGCCAGGTTTTTGATGTCTGGGCGGAAATGCTCCAACATACGCGCCCGCAAAACCGGATTCAATCTGGTGCGCGTTGTGTGTGTCGTATTTAAGCGCTCCATACGATTATAAAAAATCGAGACCTTTTCCATAAAGCCTGTGCCAAACATCGAGATTAACTTTACAAAGGCCCGGTATACAGGCTGTGGCGGGTGGAATAGCTGCGCCAGAAGCGCCGACCGGTTCTCGAAATTCGCGTTTATCTGTGGAAATTCCATCCGGCCATCAGATGGAACGTCAATAAAAGCAAGTGTTTGTTCATAGACAGCCCGAGAATCCGACTTAAGATCATCAAACAGAAATATTTTGATCTGTTTCCTCGGAAAAATGGCGAATAACTTCTCAATATATTGGCTAAACTGCCCCATATCACCGTACATCAGCAGCTCGGTCTGCCGGGCGCTTTTAGGGATATGCTCTCCTTTGCGGCGCAACTCCTGCAAATCCCAGGCCTTTGCCAGATCCGGTTGATCTTCGCGTAACAGGCTCAAATTCAAGCGGTGATAGGATTCGATAAAATCAACCGGATTGCGCAGTGTCAAAATTACTCTGGCATTTGGATCATAATCACGCATGTTTTGAAAAGCCACCCGCGAGAAAAGGTAGAACGGCGAAGCCTCCCCAACCGCCAGGTGCTCAGGCCTGGCCTTCTCGAAAACTTTTAAATAATCGGCCTGAGATTTAAAGGCTATTTTTTGAACATTTTGAAAATCAGAGGCAAAATAATTCAGTTCTTTTACCATCGACATAAATATACGTGGATGTTCAGATAAATAGGTATACAGGGCCGTGGTGCCACAGCGCGGTGCACCTGAGATAAAGAAATTTGGGCGTCTCAACTTCTGCAACCTTTTCTTATAATAACAACGATGACCATGTGCCTACACCGGCCCTGGCCCTGGGCACTATCGGCCCTGCTAGAACGGGCACTATCGGCCCTGCTAGAACGGGCACTATCGGCCCTGCTAGAACGGGCACTATCGCAGATTAGAGCAAATAGGGTGCCATCAGTCATTAATGACACGGTTCGGCGCGAGGCACATAGAACTCAATACGGCTGTCGTCAGCTTCGATATAAGCGGTAGCTGTCGGTTCGGAGCTGGTACTCACTGGCACAGTCTCGTAGTAACACAAAATATAAGGTGAAACCCGCAGATTCCAAATATTGTTTTCCTCAGCAAACGCTCCTTCTTCCTTCATCACTGTATTCAACTTGCTGGTCACAATAGCCGCGAAACGATGCTGCTTAAGGTCATCGTAAAACTGCTGCAAATAGGGCTGGTTATTCGACATGGCCATTTCCATCAAGCTGACAGCTTCATAATTCGGAACGAGTGGTACGTTAATCTCATGAAAAGTCACCAGGTGGCGTTCATTGATGAACAGTACCTGACCATTTTGTCCTGCTTTTTCAGCCATTCCCTTCAGTTGTGAGAATGCCTGTTGATTGCCTTTTTCGTTGAACTTTTGGATGGGCGAAAGCTGATGAACAATAAAAACCAGGGGCATCAGCAGCGCAATCGCAACTACTGGCCATTGCAGCTTCGCGAGGACTTTTTGACCATCCTCCCCGCCCACCATTCCTCCAACAAAGAAGGCGACCGCCATTCCGATTAAAACGGCGTAGGCATCCATATTATGCAAATCCCCACCACCACCGATCTTGACACTCACCACCAAACCGCCCGCGAAAAGTACGGTCAGCATACCCCATATTCCCACCCAGCGCAGTGGATGCAGCGATCTTATAAACGAGGATGTGAAGATGACCAGCGCCGCCAATAACGGTCCACTCACGATCAGAATTCCAGGCACGACACCCAGTGGGAAAGAGTCATTCGGCCACAGACGATACCACAACAACTGTGAAAAAAAACTGGATGCAAATGCATTGGCGTTGGCCTCATTTCCTGAAAGAGGAATGTAGACCGCCTGCGCTGCCAGCGCTGCACCAAGCCCGACCCCGCCCCACAATAAAGGTTGAGCCAGGTAACGCCGAATTGAATGGCGGGCAGAAACCGGCTCTTCGAGCAAGTAGATCATGATCGCAATCATAGCTGGCACGGGGAACCAGTTCACCCGGCTGATACCCGCCCAGGCCGATGCAAAAATAACGGCTGCCAGCGAACGCCACGGATGTTTAGATGAAACAAATAAAACCGGCACAAACACCATCACTTCAAGATGGTAGTATACGCCTACCCTCAGGAGAAAAAGGAAAAACCAACCGGCAAACAACCAGCGCCAACCTCGGAATACTCTCGTCGCTAACGAAACTGCTGTCACAGCTGTTTGGCGACCGCGCCATGATTGCCAACGCCACCGGCTGTACCTCCATCTACGGCGGCAACCTGCCGACCACCCCGTGGGCAAAACGTGCCGACGGCCGTGGACCGGCCTGGTCCAACTCCCTGTTCGAAGACAACGCCGAATTCGGCTTCGGCATGCGTCTGG